>JAFUDL010000189.1 GCA_017459225.1 Kiritimatiellia bacterium | reverse complement strand
TCGCCTTGGATTTGCAAAACTAAACGCAACTCCCCCCTAGGGGGGAGTGGGAGGAACTACAATGCCTAATCGCACATTCTCCCCGGCATTCCCTCTGTCTGCAAAGGTAAACGCTTTGGATCCTTGCGTTCACTCTTGCAATCGACACCCCAAATTGGATAAAACGCCATTGAGTCAGCAGGAGAATTATGATATATTATGCCTTGTCGAATAGGAGCATCTAATGACAATTCGCTCTTGCCTTGAAAAATTGGCGAAGGAAACGCCGCATTCCGCGGCGCTTAAGTACTGTCGCTGCAAAGAATGGCACACGCGCACGTGGGCCGAGTTCCTCTCCGGCGTGCGCGCAGTTGCCGAGGCGTATGGTCCCGCGTTCGCGCTGCGTCCGCGTGAAGAGGCCGTGGCCATCATGCTGCCCAACAACCCCGAGTGGATGGAGGCGTATCTCGCCTGCAGCGGCGCGGGAGTGGCCGTGGTGCCGATCGATCCGAAGCTTCACAACGACGAGGTGGCGTACATCCTGCGCGACTCTCACGCGGCGGTAGTGACCACCGACAAGTCCCATCTCGAGATGATGAAGGCGATCGCGCCGGACCTGCCGGACCTTCGGGCCGTGGTGCTCACAGACGGCGCCGATGCCTGCCTTGATCCGATAGGCCGCGTGGCTGTGTGCGACTACGAGGCCATCAAGGCCGCTCCCGCGACTAAGGCGCGCTCCGAGGGGTCCGATGCCTGGTACGCCGCTAACGTGGTGTGCGAGGAGGATGTTGCATCCGTCATCTACACTTCCGGCACGACCGGCCGCCCGAAGGGCGCCATGCTCACGCACGGCAACTTCATAGCGGACATCGACGGCGGCCTTCAGGCGTTTGGCGAGCGCGTTGACTCCACCGACTCGCTTCTCGTTGTGCTGCCGCTCTTCCATGCGTTCTCGTTCTGCACAAACTTCGTGCTGGGCCTCTTCAGGGGATGCACGATGATGTTCGTGCGCTCGCTCTACACGATTGGCGAGGACGTGAAGCTGCTGGCGCCGTCCGTGGTGATGAGCGTGCCGCTTCTCGCGGAGAAGATGTACGACAAGATCGACGCCTCCATCAAGGCTTCCCGCGCGGCGCGCTTCCTCATGTGCGTAGGGCTTGGCTGCTTCGTGAAGCGGCGCATCGTGGCAAGCCTGGGCGGAAGGCTGCGGTTCATGATAGTGGGTGGCGCGCCGTGTCCTGTGCATGTGCTTCAGGGCTACAAGCGCCTTGGCATAACGGTGTTGGAGGGCTACGGCCTCACCGAATGCTCGCCCGTCGTCTCGATCGCCGGCCCGAAGTGCGCGAGAATCGGCACCATCGGGCAGAAGCTCACCAACATCGAAGTGCGCCTGGCGGACAAGAACGAGAACGGTGTGGGCGAGCTTCAGGTGAAGGGCCCGATCACGATGAAGGGCTACTGGAAGAACGATGAGGCCACGAAGGAGGCGTTCGACGGCGAGTGGTTCAAGACGGGCGATCTCGCAAGGATCGACGAGGACGGTCTCATCTCCATCTGCGGACGCAAGAAGGCGCTCATCGTCAACCGCGAGGGCAAGAACATCTACCCCGAGGAGGTCGAGAACCGCATCGGCGCCGATCCTGTGGTGAGCGACTGCGTGGTGGTGGGATACACCTCCGGCGGAGTGCCGGGCGAGAAGGTGGGATGCGTGGTGCATCCCAACATGGACCTGCTGAAGGCCCGCAACGGCGGAAAGGACGTGGCGTGGGAGGACGCCGTGAAGATCGCGCAGGACAAGGTGCACGCGCAGTGCCAGGACCTCGCGGACTACAAGCGCGTGCGCAAGGTGGTGGTGGCGAAGGAGCCGCTCCAGCGCACGTCCATCCAGAAGGTGAGGCGAGTCGCCTACAAAGGGACACTCGACGAATGAGCGCCTCGCTGAAGAGCATTGTGGACTGGCTTGACGCCGCGCTCGACGTGCGCGCGTTCTCTGACGTCTCCAACAACGGTCTGCAGATCGCCCGCGAGGGCGAGCGCGTGGACAAGGTGGCCTTCGGCGTGGATGCGAGCGTGCGCACCGTGAAGGCGGCGGCAGTGGCGGGCGCGCAGCTCCTCGTCGTTCACCACGGCATCTCGTGGGGAGGCGGCATCCAGCGCCTGACCGGCGGCGTGTACAACGTGGTGAAGGCCGCGATGGACGCCAACCTCGCGCTCTACGTGGTGCATCTGCCTCTCGACGCCAACCACAAGTACGGCAACAACTACGAACTCGCCCGCTTCCTCGGGCTGAAGAACCTCAAGCCCGCGTTCGTGTATCACGGCGAGACGATCGGCGTGACGGGCACGCTTCCCAACGGCAAGAAGGTGGGCGTGTGCTCGGGCGGGGCCGGGTGCCACGCGGTGGACGCGAAGGAGCTCGGCTGCGACCTCTTCATCACGGGCGAGGCCGACTGGGGCGAGACGATCGCCGCCGAGAACGTGGGAATGCCGATGATTTGCGCAGGTCACTACCAGACCGAGACGTTCGGCGTGAAGGCGCTCGCAAGGGCCATGCCGCGTGCGCTCAAGGTGTCCACCCAGTTCATCCCGCGCGACGAGGATGCGCAGGCGGCGCAGAAGGAGAAGGGCGAATGAAGGCTTCTAGACTTGTGATGGCGGTTGCCGCGGCCGCGTTCTGCGCGGCGGCATGCGCTGCGGAAGACGGCGTTGCCCAGGCCGTGGCGAAGGGAGTGAAGTACCTCAAGGCGCGGCAGGCCGAAGACGGGCACTTCAGCGACGCGCAGATGCCTGCGCTCACGGCCCTGCCGCTCTGGGCGCTTGTCCGCGGCGGCGAAGGCCGCAGCGAAAGCGCGAAGAAGGCGGCCGCGTTCGTTCTCGGCACTCAGCGTCCAGACGGCGGCTTCTACGTGCCCAAGCCTGGCCGCGGCGGCTCTGGACTTGGAAACTACAACACGAGCGTGTGCGTGAGCGCGCTCTTCGAAAGCGGCCTTGCGCCGACGAAGGCGATTCTCGACGCCCGCACGTACATCGCGGGCAGCCAGCTCACTGGCGACGACACGATGGCGGGCGGCTTCGGGTACGACCGCGTCTCGCGCCGCCGCTACGCCGACCTTTCCAACACCTCGTACGCGATGGACGCCATGCGCCGCACGGAGAGCGTGGAGGACATGCGCCCGAAGGGACAGGCCCGCGCCGACCTCAACTGGGAGCAGGCGCTCAAGTTCGTGACGCATCTCCAGGAGACTTCCGGCGAGCGCGCTGGCGGCGCCGCGTACAACGAGCGCACGCCGCAGGCCGGCACCTCCACCAACAGCACGGGACGCGTTCAGCTGCGCGCATACGGCTCCATGAGCTACGCGGCCGTTCTCTCGATGTGCCACGCGAAGCTCACGCGCGCCGATCCGCGCGTGAAGAGCGCGCTTGAGTACTGCTCGCGCTTCTGGACGGTGGACGAAAATCCCGGCATGGGCAACCAGGGCCTCTACTACTACTACGACATCCTCTCCCGCGCCCTTGCCGCGGCCGGCGTTGACGAGATTGTTCAGCCCGACGGACGCAAGGTGCGCTGGAAGGCCGAGCTCGCCGCCAAGCTGATCTCGCTGCAGCGTCCCGACGGCAGCTGGGTGAACGACAACAACCGCTTCTGGGAGGGCGATCCCGTGCTGGCGACCGCGTTCGCCGTGCTGGCGCTCTCGATGTGCGAGTAGAACCGACGATCCGAAGTCAAGGAGCAACACCATGGACCTGAGCAGAAGAGAGTTCATTGGCGCAGGCGCATTCGCCGCAGCCGCTGGAATGTGCGGCAGCCTGGGCGGAGCGCAGCCTGTTACCGTTATCAGAAAGGCGCGCATGCGCAAGGCGGGCGATAAGATCCGCATGGGCTTCATCGGCGCCGGCGGACGCGGTGACGCAAACCTGCACGAGTTCTTCAACCTCGGCGAATGCATTCAGGCGATATGCGACGTAGACCTCAACCACCTCAACGGCGCGAAGAGATGGCTCCGGGAAAAGTGGCCGAACGTCCACTGCTACCAGGACTGGCGCGAGATGCTCGACAAGGAGCAGGACCTCGACGCGGTGGTCGTTTCCATTCCCGACCACATGCACGCCATCTGCGCAATCGCGGCGATGGAGCGCGGCTTCCACGTGTACGTTGAGAAGCCGCTCGTGCGCACATGGTGGGAGGCCGAGCGTTTCCGCGACGTGGCGAAGGCGTGCGGAGTGGTGACGCAGATGGGCAACAACGGCAACGGCTCCGACGGCCAGCGCCGCAGCATTGAGATACTGCAGAGCGGCGTGTTCGGTGACATCCGCGAGATTCACGTTACGACGGACCGTCCGATCTGGCCGCAGTGGCTCAACAGGCCCGAGGGCAGCGACGTCGTTCCGCCGAATCTCAATTGGGACATGTGGCTCGGCGTGGCCCCAGTGCGTCCGTTCAAGAGCGGCGTCTACCACGGCTTCAAGTGGCGCGGCTGGTTCGACTTCGGCACGGGCGCGCTCGGCGACATCGGCTGCCACGCGATGAGCTTTTTCTGGCGCGGGCTCGACATGCGCGAGACGCTCAGCGTTGAGACGATCCAGACCACGCAGACGTTCTCCGAGACGTATCCCTGCGCGACGACAGTGAAGATCCTCGTGCGCAGCGCGAAGCAGAAGGATCCCATCGCGATCTACTGGTACGACGGCAACACGGCGCCTGATCCCGAGACAAGCCGCAGGCTCTCCAACGGCAGGTTTGAGAGGATGGGCGGCACCACGATCGTTGGCGAGAAGGGCATCTGGTGGAACGGCCAGGTCAAGATGAACGGCGACGAGAAGTTCGTGCGTCATCAGGACAATCCCGCGACGCGCGACATTCCGCGGTCCATTCCGCGCGTGAGAGGGCACCACTGGGAGTTCGCCGAGGCGGTGCGCGGCGGGGCGCGTCCGTTCTCCGACTACGACCACTCCGTGCCGCTCACGGAAATGGTGCTGCTGGGCGCGATCTCCCAGCGCGTGCCGGGCCGCCTCGTGTGGAACCAGGCGAAGGGCCAATTCGACAACTCCGAGGCCGCGAACGCGCTTCTGCGTCCGCACGTGCGCCACGGATGGACGATCGGATGACGGATGTACGAAACCGCAATGGAATTAAGATGCACATGAAGACCACATTTTTCGCAAAGACGGCGTGCGCGGCAATCGCGCTCGCGGCGGCTGCGGCAGGCGCGGCCACGCTTGACGGTATCGCCGCCAAGGTCAACGACGACGTGATCACCATCAGCGAGGTGGCGGGCTCGATACGGCGCAACAGGACGCAGGCGGCCGACATGGACTTCGCCGCGGCCTACTCTAACGCCGTCAACCAGGCCATCGACAGGCGCCTCATCCTCCGAGAGGCCGCGAAGCGCAAGCTCGAGATGCAGGAGTGGGTGGTCGACAACCGCGTGCGCGAGATCGTGAAGGACAACTTCGGCGGCGACAACAACAGGCTCAAGACAGCTCTCGCGCAGTCCCGCATAGACCCCGTAGAATGGCGCAACCAGATACGCGACGAGATGATCGTGCAGGCGATGTGCTATCAGATGGTGGAGAAAGACGTCCTGGCCACGCCCGCCGCCATGCAGGCCGAGTACCAGCTCCATCGCGACCGCTACAGCCGCCCTGCGCGCACAACAGTGAGCGTGATTCTGCTGCGTCCGCCGGCGTCGAAGGACGATCCTTCGGTGGAGACCCGCGCCAAGGACGTTCTCGACCGCCTTGCGGTGGGCGAGGCGTTCGCCGAGCTCGCAAAGCGCTTCTCTGCCGATTCTCATGCAAAGGACGGCGGACAGTGGAAGGACGTCGATCCCGCGGAGGCGTTCCGCCCCGAAATCGCGGCCGCCATCGCGAAGCTCGGCGTTGGCAACATCTCGCCTCTCGTGAATCTCGACGGCTGGGGCTTCATCGTGCGCAAGGACGCCGAATCTGCCGCGAAGGATCTTTCGTTCCGCGAGGCGTACGACGAGATCGCCGCCAATGTGAAGATGGAGGCGTCTGCCGCAAGGTACAAGGAATGGGTGGAGCGCCTTCGCAAAGAGGCGTTCATCAAGATAAATCCTCCTCCCAGCGACAAGTAGTCCTCTTCCACGTTCCCTGAATGAACCTCACGAGTCCAAGCCAGGTGAAGGCCTGGTGCCTTGAGAACGGCTTCCATCCGAACAAGGTGCTGGGGCAGAATTTTCTTATCGACAAGAACGCGCTCGACGCGATCATCGACGCTGCGGAGATCCCCGCGGACGCCGTTCTGCCGCCGCGCGTCCTTGAGATTGGCCCTGGGCTCGGCGTGCTCACAGAAGGGCTCCTCGCGCGCGGCTGCGCGGTGACGGCGATAGAGAAGGACCCTGTTCTCGCCGCGCGGCTCGCTGGTTCGCTTGGTTCGCCTGCCGCGCTCAATGTGGTTGAAGGCGATGCGCTTGACTCGATACGCGCAGGCGGATGCGACGCTTTCCCGTTCATGGTGTCGAACCTTCCCTATCAGGCTGGCACGCGCATTCTTCTCGAGCTCATCAAGAGGGTGGATCCGCAGGGTGCGCCAGAGAGGCGTCCGCCGGACGTGATGGTGGTGCTTGTGCAGACGGAAGTGGCGGAACGTCTTTCCGCCGGACCTGGCTCGAAGACTCGTTCGCTTGCAGGCGTGTGGGCGCAGCTTGACTACGACGTGTCGCCTGTGCGCAAGGTTGCGGCGTCATGCTTCTGGCCGCGTCCTGAAATCGGCTCCACCGTCGTCAGGCTCGTCCGCCACCACCGGAACGACGCCGTTCCGTACGCGGTGCGAGAGGCGTTCCACAGTCTCTCGAAGCTCGCGTTTGAACATCGCCGCAAGCAGCTTGGGGCGATATTCAAGACGCAGGGACTGCCAGCCGCCGCGCTTTCGCTGCCGGTGGCGCGCGTCGGCGGCAAGAGCGCGATCGAACTTTCCTCGGCGCGCCCCGAAGAGCTTTCAAACGAAGAGTGGCTCGTTTTCGCGGGTGAGAGCTTGAAGGTTTAGAGCGCGGCGAGTATCTTCTCGCCCCATTCCATGGCGCGTGCGAACTGGTCGAGGCCATACGACTCGTTGGGGGAGTGGATGCGATCCTGCGGCTGACCCCAGCCAACGAGAAGCGGCGCGGCGCCTGACGCGACTCGGAGAGCCGAGACTACGGGTATGGACGCGCCGTCCCACTGGAAGACGGGTCCGCGCGAATCCATTCCCTCAAGCACGCTCGCGGCGAGCCGGAATACGGGCGATGCGAGCGGAAGGCGGAATCCCGCGGCCTCTCCTGAGAGATCCTCGATGAAGAGCTTCATGCCGCGCGGCGTGTGGCGTTCGAGGTGGCGCGTGACGCATTTCATCACCCTGTCGGGATGCTGGCCGGGAACGAGGCGCATGGAGAGCTTCGCAAGCGCTCCTGCGGGGATGACGGTCTTCGAGCCGGGTCCGCCGTATCCGGTGTGGATGCCGTTCACCTCGATCGTGGGGCGGAACGAGTTGCGCTCGGTGATTGTGAGGCCCGCCTCGCCGCCGACGGGCGGGCAGCCCATGTCCTCTTCGTAGCGCTCGGCGCTCATCGCGGCGGACTCCGCGGCGGCGCGCTCTTCGTCGGTGGGCGGCTCTATGCCGTCACAGAAGCCTTTGACGGCTATGGAGCCGTCGGGGTTGTGCAGCGAGGCGAGCAGCTCGGCCATGCCCTGGGCGGGGTTGGGGGCGATGCCGCCGAACTGGCCGGAATGGAGATCGTGCGCGGCCGCTTCGAGGCGCACGGTGAAGTGGCTCACGCCGCGAAGGCCGGCGATGATGGCGGGGCGGAGGTCTTCGGCGGCGCCGGTGTCGCAGACTAGCATCACGTCGGCGCGAAGCTTCTCCTTGATGGTTGGCGCGAGAGCGGCGAGAGCGCCCGAGCCGGACTCCTCCTGGCCTTCGAGGACGATCTTGAGAGTGGGGGCGGGCGCGCCCGAGGCGAGGAACCTGCGCACGCCGCAGAGGCAGGCGAACCACTGGCCCTTGTCGTCCTGCGCGCCGCGGCAGTACACGCGGCCGTCGTCCTTGAGAGTTGGCTCGAAGGGAGGCGTCTCCCACTCCTCTAGCGGGTCGGCGGGCTGCACGTCGTAGTGTCCGTAGAAGAGCAACGTGGGCGCTCCTTCGGCGCCCTTGCGCTCGGCGAAAAGCACGGGTGGCGTGCCAAGCATGCCAGGCGCCTGCATGAGCTCGCCCGTGAAGCCCATGGCGGCGAGCCACTTCTTTATCCACATGGCGCAGTTCACGCACTCGCGCAGCTTCGCTGGATCGGCCCCCACTGTCTCGAACTTCAGAAGTTCGAAGTACTCGCGTTTGATGTCGTCGGTGAAATAGTCTTTCGTTTGCATGGGCGTAGTATATCATATTAAGTGCGGAGTGCCTAGTGCGGAGTGCCGTGCCGGTTCGACGGCATCATTGCCGCTTGCGCGGATTGGGCACTTTTACTATAATATATGCCATCCGCCAGTGGGGCGGGCATAAAAACTAACTGGAGAAGAGCATGAATCGCATCATTCTGAACGAGACTTCATACCACGGCGCAGGCGCCGTGAAGGAAATCACGAACGAGCTCGCGCACCGCGGGCTGAAGAAGCCGATCGTTTTTTCGGACCCCGACCTCGTGAAGTTCGGCGTGACGAAGAAGGTCACGGACATCCTCGATGCCGCCAAGGTGAAGTATTCGCTCTACAGCGACATCAAGCCCAACCCCACCATCCAGAACGTCAAGAACGGCGTGAAGGCGTTCAAGGCCGCGAAAGCCGACTGCATCATCGCCATCGGCGGCGGTTCGTCGATGGATACCGCGAAGGCCGTAGGCATCATCGTTGCGAATCCGAAGTTTGCGGACGTGCGCTCGCTCGAGGGCGTTGCCCCCACGAAGAACCCGTCGAAGCCGATCCTCGCCGTGCCCACGACTGCAGGCACTGCAGCCGAGGTGACGATCAACTACGTGATCACCGACGTCGAGAAGAAGCGCAAGTTCGTGTGCGTCGATCCGCACGACATCCCCGTGGTGGCGTTCGTGGACCCCGACATGATGTCCACGATGCCAAAGGGCCTCACCGCGTTCACGGGCATGGACGCGCTCACGCACGCGATCGAGGGCTACATCACGAAGGCCGCCTGCCCGATGACGGACATGATGCATCTCGAGGCGATCCGCCTCATCTCCCTCCACCTGCGCGACGCCGTGGCGAACAAGCCGTCCGGACGCGAGGGCATGGCGCTCGGCCAGTACATCGCCGGCATGGGCTTCTCGAACGTGGGCCTCGGCGTGGACCACTCGATGGCGCACGGCCTCTCGGCGCTCTACGACATGCCGCACGGCAAGGCGTGCGCGATC
>JAFUDL010000188.1 GCA_017459225.1 Kiritimatiellia bacterium | reverse complement strand
GCAGCTCGCCTGCCTGCACGCCGCACGTGACGTACACGAAGCCGTCCTTGGCCGCAATGCCCGTGGGGTTCACGCGAACGCCCTTCACCGCGCGGCTCTCGAGGCTCCATCCGCCGAGCATGCGCCCGTCAAGGCCAACCCTCGCCACCTTCGCTCCGGTGGCGCACGTGGCGAACACACTCTGGCCGTCCGCAGCCGCCGCGAGGAACTCGGGCGACGCGTACACGCTCGCGGGCGCCTGCTGCTCGACCGGACCTCCCCAGGCCGCAACGCAGCACGCCCCCGCCAAAATGGACAAGGAAAGCCATCCACACGACTTGTACATCATTAACTCCTTCTCTTCTGCAAGAAACTGGTTGAAAAACACGGTTTTATATTATAGCCTATTTCACAGCGCAAGGCAACAGATACAATTGACTCAATTCGGGCCGCATTCCACCTTGTCGAATGTCTCAACAACTATGGCTGGCGGAGTGCCCTTGTAGGCCGCAAGATCTTCGAGCGTGGTCTCGCCGGAGAGCACGCACACGAAGTCGACGCCAGCGTTGTCGGCGATGGCCTTGTCGGTGTAGAGCCTGTCGCCAACGACGGCTATCTCCTCCGGCGCGAACTCGGCGAGCACGGGCGCGAGTAGAGTTGGGCTGGGCTTCCCGAAGACGTGGCTGGGCTTCATGCCGTTGGTGATCTCGAGAAACTTCATCATCCCGCCGATGTCCGGTATCGGGCCGCGCTCGCTTGGGCAGCAGTTGTCGGGATGCGTGGCCACGAAGTCCACGGGCGTCTGGTTCCTCGTGCGTACGGGGCACATCGGGCTAGGCGGGCAGTTGCGCATGTTCCAGAGCGACGTCGCGTCCGCGAGCTTCGCGTACGTGAGCTCCTTGTCGTACGTGAGGGCGATGAGCTCGTTGCGCTCGGGATCGTAGTCGAGCGAGACTCCGGCGTCAGCCAGCCGCGCCGCCATGTGAGCCTTCACCTTCTCGCTTGCGATGAGATACACCGACTTGTACCCCTTCTCGCGTATGTACGCCTCGAGCGTGATGAGCGGCGTGAGTATCTGCTCGGGCGTCACGGGAATCGCCGCGCCCGCGATCTTCTTCATGTACTCCTCAGGACACTTCGAGGTGTTGTTCGTGAGGTAGAAGTACCTGAACCTTCCGCTCTTCGTGTTGTCGATGACGAACTTCACCGCGCTCTCGATGGGGTTCGGGCCCATGAAGAGCGTGCCGTCGAGGTCGCACACAAACGCCTTCTTCTTCGTCAGATCAAACTTGCTCATCGGCTTCTTTTCCTTTTCGATGCTAGGGAACGCGCACATTATACCAAAAAACTCGCGCTTCGGCACCGCGCCGTTTGACACGGCGCGGCAATGCTAGTATAATAAACGCATCTTTCAAGCAAGGAGGAAACATGAACTGCACATCATGCGCACGGCGCGACTTCATCTACGGAATCCTAGCGGCCGCCGCCACTGGCGGAGCCGCGGCACGAGGAGAGCTGGCCGACTTCATCGCCGCCCTTCCCGCGCCCACCCCATCCGGCGCCATCCCCGACAAGTCAGGCGCCGTCAAGGTGCGCCTCGTGTTCTCGATCTGGGACGACGTGCAGGTCAGGAAGACATGGCCCAACGCGGGCTTCGACTTCCGTCCCGTGATGAAGAACATCGCCGACGCGCTCAACGCCGGCGTTCCCGGCGTCAAGTTCGTCCCCGGCATGGCGTTCGACGCCAAGGGCTCCGCCAAGATCCTCGAGGAGGACGCCAAGGCCGGCGACGTCATGGGCTATCTCGTCATCCAGATGAACTCCTGGCCAAACGCCCTCGCCGGCATCGTCAAGGCCAGCAAGCCCACCCTCTTCTGCAGCTTCCCCTATTCCGGCATCGGCGGCTGGGACGTGCAGAACGCCGCGATGCTGCGCAGAAAGCAGAAGAACTACGCCTTCATGTCATCGCTCGACTTCAACGACACCATCGGCGCAGCCCGCGCGTTCGAGACGCTCAAGAACGGTACAGGAGAGGACTTCGTCAAGGCCGCCACAGAATACCGCCTCGCCCATACGCCGGCGGAAACAGGCATAAAGCCGTGCGAGGGACCGCTTGAATGCCTCTCCCCCGAAGAGACGCTCGCCGCCGTGAAAGGCAAGAAGATACTCTCAGTCGAAAACTACGACAAGAAGTCAAAGGACAAGATCCTCAAGGATTTCGGCATCGTCGTGGAGGACGTGAAGTTCGACGAGCTCAACGCCGCCTGGGAGAAGGTTCCGGAAGCGCTTGCGAAGGCCAAGGTCGAAGAATGGAAGCGCACGGCGCGTAAGATCGCCGGCGTCTCCGACGAGACTCTCCTCGGCTGCGCCAGGCAGTTCTACGGCATGAAGGAGGTTCTGAAGGCGCACGGCGCAGTGGCCATCTCCGTCAACTGCCTCGGCGGCTGCTACACCGGCAAGCTCCACGCCTACCCCTGCCTCGGCTTCATGGAGCTTCAGGACCTCGGCCTCTTCGGCACCTGCGAGAACGACATCCGCTCCACCGTGGCCATGGTCGTGTTCAACGCGATGACGAAGGGGCGCATGGGCTACATCTCCGACCCGGCGATCGACTCGTCTCGCCGCGCGATGATCTTCGCTCACTGCGTGGCCACTCGCAAGTACCTCGGCACGGACGGCCCCACCGCTCCATACGAGATCGAGACACATTCAGAGGACCGCCAGGGCGCTTCCGTGCGCTCGATCGCGCCGCTGAACTATCCCGTCACCACCGTGCAGTTCCACTTCTTCGGCGACGGCGGCAAGGGCTGCCTGCTCGTGCAGACCGGCCGCACCTTCTCGAACGACCCCGACGACCGCGCCTGCCGCACGAAGATGGTCGTGGAGGTGACGGGCGACTTCGAGAAGTCGTACCGCCTCTGGGACCTCTGGGGCTGGCACCGCGTCACCTTCCTCGGCGACTTCAAGAAGGACGTCGAGGCCCTCGCGAAGAAGATCGGCTACCGCGTCATCTACGAGTCGTGATTCGTGGTTCGTGGTTCGTGACTCGTGCTTCGTG
>JAFUDL010000187.1 GCA_017459225.1 Kiritimatiellia bacterium | reverse complement strand
CATATCCCGCCGCCACCACGGTCAAGCTCGTCGTCACCTCCGCCAAGCAGAAGAATCCCGTGACGATCTACTGGTACGACGGCAAGACAGGCCCGGACGAAGCGACGGCCCGCCGCCTGACGGACGGCGTGATGTCGTCTCTCGGCGGCACGACCGTCGTCGGCGCGAACGGCGTCTTCCGCGGCGGCACGCTGCTGATGAAGGGCGACCGCAAGTTCATCCGCTGGCAGGACCACCCCGCGACGCGCGACCTGCCCGTCACGCTCCCGCGCGTGAAGAACCACCACTGGGAGTTCGCCGAGGCCGTGCGCGGCGGCGCGAAGCCGTTCTCGCACATCGACCATTCCGTGCCGCTCACGGAGGCCGTCCTGCTGGGCTGCATCTCGCAGCGCATCCCCGGCAAGCTCGTCTGGGACGCGGCCAAGGGCCGCTTCTCCAACAGCCCGGAAGCCAACGCGCTCCTCGTTCCTTCCATCCGCCCTGGCTGGGAATTGGGCTGAGGCCGCGATGCGCATCCTCGCCGTGCTGCTTTCGCTCGTCGCGTTCCGGCTGATTGCCGATCCGGCGGCGGACGCGCGCGTTGCGGCGGCGTGGGAATCGCGTCGGGGCGAGACCTACAGGGAGGTGCCCGTCAAGCCGCCGGTGTTCAACGGCCATCCCCGCTTCGCGCGGCCTTACTCGCTCGCGATCATCCACTTCGCCCTGCGCGTGTTCCACAACGCCGAGACGAATGCATACGCGCTCGCCAACAGGAAGATCGTCGAGAACTGCCGGTTCTACAGCGAGAACACGGACGTGCGAGACGACCGCGACTCGTTCTACTGGAACGTCGGCGAGCTCTGCCGCGCGGTGCTGCACTACGGCACGAAGGGCGACGTCGCGCCCGGACGCCTCTCGCCCGAAGCCGAGGCCGCGTTCCGAGAGATGGCGTTCGGGTACTGCCACGACATCTCGAAGCTGGCGGACGCCGCCTGCGACGGCACGAAGACCTGGCGCGTCTACGAAAGCGAAAACCACCACGCGCAGCGCAATTCCGCTCTCTGGCAGCTGATGCACGTGCTGCTGAAGGCCGACCCCGCGTACGGCGCGCGAGTCCTCGCGGACGGCGGCACGTTGCGCGCGCACTACGACGCTTGGGAGGATTTCTACTGCGCCTGGATGCGCGAGCGCGCGAAGAGGTCCATGTTCATAGAGGTGCAGAGCCGCGGCTACGGCATCCACACCATCAAGAACATCTATCCCCTTTACGATTTCTCCGAACGGGCCGAGACGCGTCGCCTCGCGAAGAACTTCCTCGACCTCTTTTGGGCGCTGTGGGCCCAGGAGCAGATCGACGGCGCATCGGGGGGAGGCATGTCGCGCGTCTACCCGGCCGGCGCGAGGTCGACATACGGCGAGGCGGCCACGTGGGCGTACTGGTACTTCGGCCTCAACCCGTCCTTCGACCGCCGCCCGTACGGCATGGACTACGTGTGCCTCGACAGCGCGTACCGCCCGCATCCGCTCATCGGCAGGCTCGCGGCGGACGCATCGGCGCGCGGCGTGTACGAGATCGAGATGCGTCCGCTCGGCTGGGCGCTTCCCGAGGACAAATATCCGGACTACCGCCCCGACCCCGAGTGGGGCCGCATCTACCGCTACACCTACGCGACGCCCGATTTCATCGTCGGCACGCAGATGTACCCGCAGGCCGCACTCACGAACTGGTGCATGATCAGCTCCCAGAACCGCTTCCACGGCGTGGTCTACGGTCCACGCGACGCGCAACTGCTGCCCATTCCAGCGGCCATGGGAAGACACGTGAAGACTGCCGCGCTGCCTTCGACTTCCTACAACGGTTTCTGGTCGATGCAGAAGAACGGCACGCTCCTCACGCGCAGGAACCGCCATTCCCGCTACACGGGTGGCATGTGCGTGTGGTTCTCCACCGCGGGCGGCGTGGACAAAGTGGAGAAGGAGGGCGATTGGCATTTCACTCGGTGCGGCGGTGCGTACAGCGCGGTGCGCGTGGCGCAGGGTAGCGCCCGTCTCGTGGCGGCCGGACCGAAGGCCGAGATGCCCTGCGAGCGCAGCGGCAAGTTCCTTGTCTGCGACAATCCGTGGGCGGTCGTGATCGTGGAGACGGCGCGCGCCTGCGACTTCGCGGTCGAGGCGGCGTTCCGCGCGAAGGTGAAGGCGACGTCCTTCGCGCTCACCTCTTCCACGCTCGACTACGTCGGCATCTACGGAAACCGTTTCCGCATGCTGCTCGACCGCGACGACGGCAGCACGATCGACGGAGAGCCGTACGTGAAGAAGCCGGAATGGAGCGTGCACAGCCCGTTCGTGCGGATGCCCTGGCTCGGCGATGTCGCGGAAATCTCCTTCCGCGGCGAGAAGATGCGTCTTGATTTCCGCGAGTGAATCATCACACGTGTGATAATCATGTGATGATTATGTGATGTTCATGTGATGATTATCACGCGATGATTGGATATACTGCCCGCGTCAACAAAAACCAGCTAGAAAGGAAACGAGATGACAGAGATCATTGGCGCTTACGGTGGATACCGGACAACGCTTTCATTCGGCTTCGCCTGCCTGATCTACCACGCAACCGAAGTGTTCTGCTCGCGGAACTTCTCGTACAAGAACGATTCGCTCGGTAAGACCGTCGGGCAAATGGTGGGCGCGGCGCGTTCGGCGAGGCAGAACATCGTCGAGGGTTCTGCCCGCGCGGGGACGAGCAAGGAAACGGAGCTACGCCTCTATGATGTGGCGAAGGGTTCTCTCGAAGAGTTGGCGGGCGACTATGAGGCGTTCCTCATTGGCCGACACGAGGTGCCGTGGGCTGAAGATGATGCGAGAGCGTCTGAAATCATGTCACTGGCCCTGGACCGGTATTCGGGATCGTTCAATCGCCACTCATACGGAGAATACATCCTCGCCATGCGTAAGAGGTTCGAGCCCCATCTTGAGGCGGAGGATCCTATTGCCGCTGCAAATGCGATTCTCTTGGTAATCGACCAGGCATGTAAGTTGCTGCATCGGCAGATGGCGAGTGTCGGTGCT
>JAFUDL010000186.1 GCA_017459225.1 Kiritimatiellia bacterium | reverse complement strand
TCTTTTCGTGAAGGGTGTTCCCTGCGGCAAGATCTCCCCTGAAAACGCCGTCTCCGCCGTAATGGATGCCGTGGCTGCATGCAGATCAGAAGCAGCACCTTGACGGCACGTTGTTGGATCCTACGCGTGACCGCGTCGGCTTTTGGAGGATAGAAAGATGAAAAAGATTGGAATGGCAATATTGCTTCTGGCGTGCGCCTTGGGCATGGATGCGTTCACGCAGGTGGTGCAAGGCCCCGATGTTGGACGCACTGCGCCGCTGCGCATCGCAGTGTACGTGGGCGACGGGGCGCGCAACGTGGGCGCGTTCCGGTGGCTTGAGATCACGACGCGCGCGAAGAACTGCACGTCTACGCCGGTCGACGGCGAGGCGGTGAGAAACGGCGCGCTCGACGACGTGGACGTGCTTGTAATGCCCGGCGGCAGCTCCGCCGACGAGGCCTTGAGCCTGAAGGAGGAGGGCCGCAGCAAGGTCAAGGAGTTCGTGAAGCGCGGCGGCGGGTACATCGGAACGTGCGCAGGGTGCTGCCTCGTGATGCAGGAGAGCTCGCCGAAAAGCAAGAAGAAGCGGCTGGACATGATTCCTTTCACGTTCGGCGCATCGGGCGGCGCGGCGACGATGCCCGTCAAGTTCAATGACAAGGCGAAGGAGATGTGCGGAATCAGAAAGGGCGTGTGGAAGGTGCGTTACCACGGCGGCCCCGTGCTGATTCCCGGCAAACCGGTCGACGACGCCAAGATCGAGGTGCTCGCCACCTATGCGGGCGACGTCAACTCGTCCAGCTCGAAACCAAGGCCGTCCATGGCCGGACGCGCCGCCGTAGTAGCCGGTACCTACGGCAAGGGAAGAATATTCGCGTGCGCGGTGCATCCCGAGTCTGACGTCAACGACCACGGCATCCTCAGAGGCGCGTTCAAATACGTTGCGGGACGCGACCTTGAGTGGGACTATCCCCAGCGGAAGCGCGGACAGCTCGCGGTAGGCATGGCGGTTGACCATTCGTTTGGCGTCGAGACGGCGAAGCTCATCCAGCGCCTCGTGACGAACGGAGAGTTCGACGTGATTCCGCTCAGCGCAGAAAGAATCTCCAAGGAGGGCGTGCTGCATCAGGTGGACGCCGTACTTGCGCCTGATGGTCCTGGAACTTCCGGCGGCAAGGGTCTCTACTCCGGCAATCTCTCGCGCACACAAGAGTTCCTCAAGCGCGGCGGACGCATCTTCGCGTGGGGAGGCGCTGCTCAGGCGGCGAAGAAGCACTGCCCCGAGGTCACGTGCGTTGCCGACGCCGAGGCCGCGCTTGCTGCGCTCCGCGCCTTCGCGGCCGAACCCGTGCCCGCGCCAGCGCCGTTTCCTGCCAAGGTCGCGAAGCCTCTCAAGGCCGCCATCTACTGCGACAAGGACGGCAGCAACGTGATAATCGCGAGAATGCTCGCGCTCTCCCCCGAATACGAGGTCAAGTTCCTGCGTGCGGCGGACTACGCCAATGGCGGACTTGACGGAATCGATTTTCTCATCCAGCCGGGCGGAAGCTGCAAGGGCCAGTACGAGGCGATTGGCACGAACGGCATAGAGAAGCTGAGAAAGTATGTGCTGGAGGGCGGCAAGTACTACGGCGTGTGCGCAGGCGCGTTCATGGCCCTGCAGCAGTCGCGTCCAGGATGGCCGCGGATTGGAATCGTGCCGTACAAGGGGGATGATCCCAGCCACTACCGCGGCGGCGCGCCGATCAAGATCGAACTGACGAAGGAGGGCGAAGAGGTGTTCGAAGGTTCGTCCAATACGCGCACCGTGGAGTATTTCGGCGGACCGGCTCCGGTTCCCGGCGAACCGGTGGAGGATGTGGACGTGAAGGTGCTGGCGCGTTATGTGGGGCGCACGATCAACACGGCACGTCCGGAGCCAGTGGAGCCGATGAACGGAAAATGGGCGTTCCTCGGCGGCAGAGTGGGGAAGGGGAAAGTGTTCATATCATGTCCTCATCCGGAGCTCACGCTGTGCACCTACGACATGGTCCGTGCCGGCATCAAGTACCTCACGGGCGTCGCGCCGTCGCAGGTGTGCAACGCAAGGGCGCGCGGTGCGGTGGCGGTGCTGTACAACATTTCGAAGAACGACGAGTCGCTCAAGTTCTACTTCGACGCCTTTCTCCGCGACAGGCGCTTCTACGTGCGCACCGGATTCAACGCCAACGACTACGCGCATGCTGACGCGATCGTCACGGAGATGTCGGAGGCATCGTGGCTCGACGCGCCTTCCGTTCGCAGATTCGCGAAGCGCGGCGGCAAGATCGTTGTGGTTGCGCGAAACGACAAGGAACGCGCCGCCGCAGCGAAGATCGCCGGCGCAGTCGTTGTTGGCTCGTGCGCAGAGATACCTGCAGCAATCCTCAACTAGGCACTAGGCATTAAGAAATATGCTATAATAATGCCGTTGACGAGCTAGTCAACGGTGAACCAATCAACTGAAAGGCGAAGACGATGAAGAAGATGCTGTTCTGTGGATTTATGTCCGTCATGTGCATGGCTGCGGTGGGCGTGGAGAAGCCCGCGGGCGCCAAGGTGCCTGGTGAAAAGCCGCGCGTGGAGGCGAAGAAGCCGGGCGATGCGGCAAAGCCCACGGCGGCGAAGCCAGCTGCTGTAAAGCCAAACGCAAAGCCGGCTCCTGCGGCTAAGAAGCCGGGCGAGGTGAAGGCTGTACCAGCGGCGGATAGGCGCATATCTCGCAGGCGTGCGGCGCGCGGCGCCCGCACGGGCGCTCCTGCCGCGGGCAGGCCGCAGGTGCGCATGCGCGCGG
>JAFUDL010000185.1 GCA_017459225.1 Kiritimatiellia bacterium | reverse complement strand
GTGGCGCTGTCTTGCCCGCCGCTCAGCACGACGACGGCCTGAATGGATTGCTTCTCTTTCATCGGGGGATATTATATCACATTTGCCGCCGGCTCGCCCGTCTTGCGCAGGAAGGCAGGATTTGCTACAATTTCGCCGTTCAAGGAAAGGATGCATGCAATGATAGACTATGAAAAGCAGTTTGAGAAGCCCGCATACGAGGTGGGCGAGCGGCAGACGTACGTCGCCAAGGTGTTCAAACTCGCGTACGGATGGATGAGCGCGGGGCTTTTGCTGTCGGGACTTGTGGCGTGGTACACGGCGGCGAGCGGACTCTGGCAGGCGGTGCTGATGGGGCCTGGCCTGTGGATATGCATCATTGCCGAGATCGTGCTCGTGTGGGTGCTCTCCGCGTCGATCCAGAAGCTCTCTCTGGCAGTGGCGTGTATCATGTTCACGGCGTATGCGGCTCTGAACGGACTTACGCTTTCCGTGGTGTTCATCGCCTACGAGATTGCGCTTGTGCAGAGGGTGTTCTTCATAACTGCGGCGATGTTCGGCGGACTTGCCGTGTACGGCACGGTGACGCGTTCGGACCTCTCCGGAATGGGCGCCATCTGCGGCATGGCGCTATGGGGGTTGATCATCGCGTCCATAGTGAACCTCTTCTTCCACAGCTCCGGCTTCGACTGGATCGTCTCGTTCGCGGGCGTGATCATCTTCAGCGGCCTCACGATGTGGGACGCGCAGAAGATCAAGCTCTTTGCGCAGGGTGCTGGCAACGTGGACGAAGAGACTCGGCACAAGGCGGCGCTTCTCGGCGCGCTTGAGCTATATCTCGACTTCGTCAACCTCTTCCTCTGCCTCCTCCGCATTCTCGGAAGAAGCCGCGACTAGCAAGAGACGCCGATTAGATGTTTCTGCCGTCAACCCTAGATGAGATGCGCAGGCTCGGCTGGGACCGGGCGGACGTCATTCTCGTGACGGGCGACGCGTATGTGGACTCCCCGTACTGCGGCACGGCCGTCATAGGTCAGGTGCTTCTCAAGAACGGCTTCCGCTCGGCCGTGCTGTCGCAGCCCGACGTGAAGGACCCCGCGGCATTCCGCGCGCTGGGCGAGCCGCGCCTCTACTGGGCGATCTCGGCCGGGTGCGTCGACTCGATGGTGGCGAACTACACGGCGTCGGGCAAACGGCGCAGGCAGGACGACTTCACTCCGGGCGGCGAGAACACGCGCCGGCCAGACAGGGCCACGATCGTCTACGCCAACGCGGCGCGTGCGGCATTTCGTCCCGCAAAGCCCATCATCCTCGGCGGCATAGAGGCATCGCTCAGGCGCGTGGCGCACTACGACTTCTGGAGCGACAAGGTGCGCCGTCCCGTGATTGCGGACGCCAAGGCCGACATTCTCTCCTACGGCATGGGCGAGCGGTCTATGGTGCAGCTCGCCGAGGCGATCCGTGACGGCGCCGACTGGCGCGGCGTGCGCGGAATATGCTGGATGGCGAACGACGAGCAGCGAGGCCGTCTTCCCGGCGCCGTGGAACTGCCGCCTTTCGACGCCGTGGCGCAGAAGACCGACGAAGGGCGCCGCGCGTTTCTCGAGGCGCACAGGCTCTTCACCGCGAACCAGGATCCCGTCACCGCCAAGACGCTTGTGCAGCGCGTGGACCTGCGCTGGCTCGTGCACAACCCGCCCGCACCTCCGCTAGAGCCGAACGAGCTCGACGCGGTGCACGACATTCCGTACATGCTGGATGCGCCACCCTCCATCCGCGCGCAGGGCGCGATACGCGCGCTCGACACGGTGCGCTTCGCCGTGACGACGCACAGAGGCTGCTACGGCAACTGCAGGTTCTGCGCGATAGCGGTGCATCAGGGGCGGCGTGTGGTGAGCCGCAGCGCGGAGTCCATAGTGGCGGAGGTGAGGCGATTCGCCGAGCATCCGAAGTTCCGCGGAACGGTGGCGGACGTGGGAGGGCCGACGGCGAACATGTACGGCTTCGAGTGTCCGCGCAAGAAGACGCAGGGAGCGTGCGCGGAGCGCGACTGTCTGTTTCCGAAATGTTGTGCGGCGCTTAAGCCGGATCATGGTCCGCAGCTCGATCTTCTGCGCAGGCTGCGCGCGCTCCCGGGGGTGAAGCACGTCTTCGTGGCGTCGGGGATACGTCCGGACCTCATCGCGGCTGACGCGCGCCGCGGCTGCGAGTATGTGTCCGCTCTCGCGAAGCACCACGTCTCGGGCCAGCTCAAGCTCGCCCCGGAGCACGTGGTGGACCACGTGCTCGCCGCGATGGGCAAGCCCGGCGTCAAGTCGCTTCTCGAGTTCAAGGACCGCTTCGACGAGGCGTCGCGCCGCGCCGGACTCCGCCAGTTCCTCACGTACTACTTCATCGCCGCGCATCCAGGCTGCACTGATGCCGACATGCGCCGCCTGCGCGACTTCGCCGTGCGCACGCTCAGGCTCGTTCCCGAGCAGGTGCAGATATTCACGCCCACCCCGCTCACCGATTCGACTGCGATGTACTATACGGGCCTCGATCCGCATACCGGCCGCCCCGTCTTCGTCGCGCGCGGCGCATCCGCCCGCCAGCGCCAGAAGGACATGCTCACGTTCCGCAAGCCCCATGCCTAGAACGGAGTGTGACGGGCTCGCCGGCTCTTGCTGCCAACCTCGCGCGCCGGAAATCCACGCGGCACTTTTTGCTATGGCATTTCGCATCCGTTTATGGTAAACTATTTCTCGTGTTACGCTATATAGTCAGACGTCTTCTTGAACTGGTGCCGACCACAATCGGCATCTTGATGCTCACGTTCGTGCTCTTTCACGTCGTGGGCGGTTCACCTGCGCTCACGGTGCTGGGCAAAAACGCGACGAAGGAGTCCATAGCGGCCTTCAACGCCAAGTTCGGCTACGACAAGCCGCTTCTTGTGAACATGAATAAGGGCGAGAGTCTCTTCGACTCGCAGTTCTTCAACTTCGTCAAGAACCTCGCCAAGGGCGACTTCGGAATTTCAACGCAGTACGACGAGCCTGTGGCGGACATCCTCAAGCGCGGCGTTGGCCCCTCGCTTTCGCTCACGGTGCCAATCCTCGTGGGCGGCACGCTGATCGGGCTTTCGCTCGCGATGCTGTGCGCGGCGTTCCGAGGAGGATGGCTCGACCGGACGGTGCTCGTGTGCTCCACTATCCTGATGAGCGTCAACTATGTTGTGTGGGTGCTTGCCGGGCAGTTCCTGCTCGCGTTCAAGGCGCGCCTCTTCCCGATATGGGGCTACGAGAACTGGACGTATCTGATGCTGCCGGTTCTCATCGGCATAATCTCGTCGCTTGGCGTGGACGTGCGCTTCTACCGCACCGCGGTGCTGGACGAGATATACAAGTCGTACGTGCGCACGGCGCGCGCGAAGGGGCTCTCGGGCGCGACAATCCTCGTGAAGCACGTGCTGCGCAACTCTCTCATTCCGATCGTCACGTTCATCGCGCTCGCGATACCGCACCTCTTCACGGGTTCGCTGATGCTGGAGACCTTCTTCGGAATACCGGGGCTTGGAAATGTGTCCCTCAACGCCATCCACTCCGCCGACATGGCGGTGGTGCGCGCGCTCGTGGTGCTGGGCGCGCTGCTGTACCAGGGCGTGAACCTGATAACCGACCTCGCGTACGCGTGGCTTGATCCGAGAGTGAGGCTGGGATGATCGACCTTTGGCGCAGACTGAAGATGGGCGGGCGTCTCTGCCTGATAATGATCGCGGCGTACTTCGCGCTTGCGGTGTACGGCGAAGTGCAGTACCGCGTGGCCAAGGCGCGCGACGTGACGCCCTCGTACAACGTGGTGCACGAGGAGATGCGCTACCAGCCGCCGTCCTGGTCGCATCCGATGGGCACGGACAACCTCGGGCGCGACGTTGCGCAGCGCCTCGTGCAGGGCGCGCGCATCGCGTTCCACGTGGGCATCATGACCTCTCTCATCGCGATTCCCCTAGGCGTGATACTTGGCCTTTTGGGCGGATACTTCGGCGGGAAGGTGGACTCCGTGGTGGTGTGGCTGTGCGCAACAGTGGCGTCGATGCCGGGCCTGCTGTTCATCCTCGCGATTTCGATGGTGGTGGGCCAGGGGCTTCTGGGAATATACCTGGGCATAGGCCTCACCACATGGGTTGGCGTGTGCCGCACCATACGCGCGGAGGTGATGAAGCACCGCGACCGCGCATACGTGCAGGCGGCGCGCGTTCTGGGATATTCGCATCTGCGCATCATGTTCAGGCACATCCTCCCGAACGTGGCGCACATCATCCTCATCCAGTTCTCCATCCGCTTCCCGGGCGCAGTGGCCACTGAGGTGTTCATCAGCTTCCTCGGCATCGGCGTGCAGGGCGAGCCGAGCTGGGGCATCATGATCAACAACGCGCGTCTTCGCCTGTGGCAGGGCATCTGGTGGGAGATGACGTTCGTTACGCTCGCGATCTTCACGCTCGTGCTGGTGTTCAACCATCTTGCGGACGAGCTGCGCGACCTTCTCGACCCGGCTCTGCGCAATGAACGGGGCTAGCGAATGAAGCTTCTTGCCGCCGCGTTCCTTGCAATTGTACCCGTCCTGGCGCGGGCCGAGATCAGCGTGGCCTTTCCTGCCGAGCGGCAGCGTCTGCCCGCCGTGGATCAGACCTACGTGATCGGCGCCGTCGATCCTGGCGAGTCTATGGTCTACGTGAACGGCATCACGACGTCGGTGCACCGCACCGGCGCTTTCATCCAGATGGTTCCCGTGACTGCAGGCGACAACACGCTCATGGTGGCGTGCGGCGCCTCGCGGCTCGTGCGGCGCTTTTCCGTAGCGAAGCCAGGTGACGGCGCCGCCAAGCCGCCGCCTGAGATCACGAGCGACGACAGCGAGCACCTCGAGCCTGCCGGTGCATGGCGCACCACGGGCTCGCTCTTCGCGAACCGGGTGCGCGCCGGCATTGACGACGGCGATTCGATCTTCTATCTTCCAAAGGGCTTTGTGCTTCGCGCGGCGCCTGTGAAGGGTACGGAATGGGCTGCGGTGTGGCTTGAGGGAAGGCGCGGGTACCTGCAGAAGGCGAGGCTTGAGCCTGTGCCGGGCGAGAAGGTTCCCCCAAAAGGTCTGCTTGCGCCTGATCCCGCCGCGGGCTTCCCCGAGAAGCCCCCGTACGGCCGCCCGCCGTCGTCGGTGAGGATATGCGTGGATCCTGGCCATGGCGGTTCTGATTCCGGATCAGTCGCGCCGCACGGGTGGAAGGAGAAGGACGTCAACCTCATGCAGGCGCGCGCCATACGCGACGCGCTAGAGCACGTCGGCTTCCAGGTGATCATGACGCGCGACGGCGACTCCTTTCCGTCTCTCCTGTCGCGTCCGCAGACCGCATACGACGAGCGCGTTGACGCCTTCATCTCAGTGCACCACAACGCCACTGCCGCCAATCGCGACCCCCGCGCCGTTCGCCACACCACCACCTACGCCTCCACTTCCAACGGACTCGCCCTAGCGCGCTGCATCCAGAAGCACGTGGCGCAGGTTATGGCGCCCGTGACTGATGCCGGCGCGCAGATGCGCTCATACGCCGTGTGCCGCAACCCTGCCGTGCCGAGCTGCCTCATCGAGGTGGACTTCATAAACCTGCCTGAGGGCGAGGAGGAGTCGTGGAATCCGGTGCGCCAGAAGAAGGTGGCCGACGCGGTGGTGCTGGGCGTATTGGACTGGATGACGCCTCCTCCTCCGCGTCCACTCCAGCTAAAGCATCCGCCGCCTCGTGTGGAGGGGAAATGAAGTCTTTCGGCTGTCCGTGTTTTTTTAATGGACAGAACGCCGGAAATCTTGTATCATTCTTAGTTAAATCAATGGGGTGATTGGAGAAAAAGCCGTATGATCATCGTAATCCGCAAGGATGCAGGCAAAGACAAGCTTGAGAAGCTGCAGAACTGGCTTAAGGCCTGCGGCGTGACGCCGCATGTCTCGGTGGGCGAGCGGCAGACCATCGTGGGCTGCATCGGCGACGTGTCGCAGATCGACGAGGGACGTCTCTCGGCGATGACGGACGTCGTTGCCTCCATCAAGCGCATTCAGGAGCCGTACAAGGCCGTCAACCGCCAGTTCCATCCGCAGGACACGGTGGTGGAGATTCCCGTGAAGGATGGTCCGCCCCTCAAGATCGGCGGCGGAAACTTCCAGGTGATCGCCGGCCCGTGCAGCGTGGAGAGCGAAGAGCAGGTGGTGGCGATAGCCCGCGCCGTGAAGGCCGCCGGCGCCACGCTGCTGCGTGGCGGGGCGTTCAAGCCGCGCACCTCCCCCTACGCATTTCAGGGATTGCGCGAGAAGGGCCTTGAGATTCTTTCGATTGCGAAGAAGGAGACAGGTCTTCCGATAGTCTCCGAGATCATGGATCCGCGCGACCTCGAGCTCTTCGAGGACGTCGACGTGCTGCAGATCGGCGCCAGGAACATGCAGAACTACGAGCTTCTCAAGGAGGTGGGCTCGCACTCAAAGAAGCCCGTTCTCCTCAAGAGGTCGTTCTCCGGCACGATCAAGGAGCTGCTCATGAGCGCCGAATATCTGCTTGCGAGCGGCAATCCCAACGTGATGCTCTGCGAACGCGGCATCCGCACCTACGAGACGGCCACGCGCAACACGATAGACCTCACAGTGGTGCCGCTTCTGCACCGCAAGAGCCATCTGCCGGTGATAGTGGATCCCTCTCACGCAACGGGAGTCGCCTCGCTCGTGCAGCCGCTTTCGATGGCCGCCACGGTGATCGGCGCGGACGGCCTCATAGTCGAGGTGCACAACGATCCGCCGCACGCCCTCTGCGACGGCGCGCAGAGCCTCACGCCCGAAAGCTTCGCCGAGACGATGAAGGGCATCGCGAACGTTCGTCCGTTCGCCTGCCGCTGACGGCGCTGACCCGTGTTTTTTCAAATTCTCAAGGAGATTGAAGATGAAGCTTGAAAGTTCTCAGGTCGAGTTCCTGAAGGAGCTCGTTTCTCTGCCCACGCCCACAGGCAGCGAACATGCGGGCATGATGCTGCTGGGGCGGCACATAAAGGCGGCCACAGGGCTCGCGCCTACTATCGACGTGCACGGCAACCTGCACTGCGTGCTGGACCGCGGCGCGAAGCGCACGGTGATGATCGAGGGGCACTGCGACGAGATTGGATTCATCGTGGTGCATGTGGACGAAGACGGCCTGGTGTATCTGGCCGCGCTCGGCGGGGTGACCGTGCCTCTCTGCGCTGCCGAAAGAGTTGTCATAGCCGGGCGCAACGGCCCGGTGAACGGCGTCATCGGGGCGCGTCCGCCGCACCTCATGAACGCCGAGGAGAGGAAGCATGTGGCGAAGGACGACCTGCGCAACATGCCGTGCGACATCGGCGCATCCTCCCGCGAGGAGGCTCTTTCGCTCGTCGCGATCGGCGACTCGGGCGTGGTCGACACCGGCTGGCGCCGTCTCGCGGGCTCGCGCGTCTCGTGCCGTGGCTTCGACAACCGCGTGGGCACGTTCGCGATGTGCGAGGCGTTCATCCGCATGGCCACCAGCCAGTGCGGCACGGGATGCAACGTGCACTACGTTGCGAGCGTGCAGGAGGAGGTGGGCCTCGTGGGCGGCAAGACTGCCGCGTACGACGTGGCGCCCGCGATCGGCGTGTGCTGCGACGTGGGCTTCGCGACAGACGTGCAGAAGGACGACCGCAAGAAGATCGGCGACGTGCGCCTCGGGGCGGGTCCCATCCTCGGAATTGGCCCCACGTACCACCGCGGTCTCACCGACCATTTCACCAAGATCGCCGAGTCGCAGAGCCTCCCCATCCAGCGCAAGGCCGCGCCGCGCGGCACCGGCACGTGCGCCTGGGCGATGCGCCTCGAACGGGGCGGCGCCGCCGTGGCGCAGATCTCGATTCCGCTCAGGTACATGCATTCGCCCGTGGAGGTGATCGACCTCGACGACGTAGCCGCCGTCATTGAGCTCGTGGCGAAGGGCGTGGGCGCGTTAGACGACTCGTTCCCGCTCCTGCCCGAACAGCCCTGACTTTGAACGCCGCCACCTTTAGTGTCTGCGTGATTTGCACAGTTCCGCTCGCGACCGCGTGGGCGGGCGGGGCGCGGCTTTCACCGGTCAAGGACGCCGAAGTGGAGACGTGTGCGAGCGGAATGACCGTTTTCGACGATCGTCCGTTCACGATGACTGCCGCGGCGTATGAGCGCCTTGCCGGCAAGCCGTTCTTTCGGCGGACGATCGACGGTGGATTCGCCGCCGAGGTGACGTCGGCCGGCGAGCTGTTCGTGGTGACGCCCACCGAGAAGGCCGGGGGGCGCCTCTCGCAGGGCAGGACTCTCGCCGCGCTCGGCTTCGTGAAGATGCCGGGCAAGCCGTTTCAGGCGTTCGGCGTGAACAAGTGCGACGTTGCCGACGTGTGGCGCAAGGAGATGAAGCCAGGCGAGAAGCTCGCACTCGGCAAGTGGGCGATCGTTTGCGGGTTCGACCCCGCCGGCCAGCCCCAGATAGATCCGGCCGACAGAGAGAAGGAGGCGCGCATCCTTGCCTATCTGAGGGGAACTCCGAGCGAGACCGAGGCGCCGCGCGACATCTTGAAGAACAAGCCTGACTACGTTGTGTTCGTGCCGAAGCAGCCGCGCGCGAAGGACAAGCGAGACCCGGCGAAGCCAGGCGACACGTACAACGACCATTTTCAGGTGATCTGCAATCCGTCCAACCAGCATCTCTACGCGTTCTGGACGCAGGCTTCGCGCGAGGCGGACATCGACCAGCACATCGCGTTCTCGAAGAGCGTGGACAAAGGCGTCACCTGGACTCCGCCCGTTGTGCTGGCCGGTTCGCCCAACAAGAAGAATCCTGCGCTGCTCGCGAGCTGGCAGCAGCCGATGCTCTCAAAGAGCGGCCGGCTCTACTGCCTCTGGAACCAGCAGACCACGAGCCGTGGTCCGCACTGCGGCATGATGTTCGGCGCGTTCTCTGACGATGACGGCGACACGTGGAGCGCGCCCAAGCTCGTGCCGTTCTCCGAGCGCATGGACGCCGATCCGCTCGACGACCACATTCCGCCCAGCTGGTGCAACTGGCAGCGTCCTCTCCGGCTTGGTGATGGCGGGAAGTACTTCGTGGGCTGCTCGCGCCATGGTAAGGCCCCGTATGACGAGCGCGAAGGCTGCAAGATAGAATTCTGGCAGTTCGAGAACATCGACGACAATCCCCCCGTGCAGGATATCCGCATCAAATATCTCAGCACGAACCGCCATGCGCTTTCTGCGAAGGACCTTGAGAAGGCGGGTGGTTTCCGCGCGAGCGAACC
>JAFUDL010000184.1 GCA_017459225.1 Kiritimatiellia bacterium | reverse complement strand
TCGGCGGCGGAAGGCGTCCCGAGCGTGAACGTCGCCCCTCCGGCCGATGCGGAGGAGACCATGTCCTCCGGCACCCCGACGTCCGCGTAGTGTCCGAACTGGCTCGACCTCTCGTGCCAGCGCAGCGCGTTGTTGTCGATGTAGCCGTGCGCCTCCCATGTAACGCCGTAGCGCGAGAAGAGCTCGAACTGGACATGCGAGCGCTCGCGTCCTGTGAGAGGACGGTCGTAGATGCGGATTTCCGCGATCTCGCCCTTGAACGTCGGCATCCACGAGGGGATCATGTTTCCGACCATGAAAACGGCAGAACCGGGCGAAGGATTCACTGAGACCACCGCCCCCTGCGTCCACAGGTTCATCGGGTACTCACGCGACGTGCTTCCCTCTTTCCAGCACATTCCCGACACGATCTGCGTTGCGTTTGACGTGACGTCAATGGTACCTATGTCGCCAAAAAAGAAGCCTCTGGCATACTCGTTTCCGTCGTTCGTGAAGAAGGCGCCGAAGCGCTGGCCCGGCACGCTTCCCATAATGCCCATGTTGATGCGCTCGGCGCGCGTGCAAGGCGTCTTGAATACGATGAACCAGGCCCCTCCGGCGGCAGTCACCCCCAGGTCGGCGACGGCGGCCGTCTTAAGATAGACGTTGCCGTCAAACAGCAGGGACGGCTTGCCGCCGATCCCGGATGCCTCGTAGGCGACATGTCCCGCGCTGTTGTCGGCATGAGGCACGACGTCCACCTCCGAACCTTTTGTGCCCTGGTTCGCCCACGCCACCACGCCGCCGACGGCGTTGGTGGTCAGCCACATGTCCACGCGCAGCCACACGGTGAGGTTTTCCGCAAGGTACGGTTCGGCGCGTACGGATAGGCTTGCCAGCGCCGCGCACGCACAGATTGTCAACAGCAGCCGTTTCATTTCCATGCTCCTTTCCTTACGTCACTTCGTTACGCGCCAGAGGGTGCCCATGAGGCAGGTCTTCTCGCCCTTGAACTCGGCCTGGTAGTAGACCGTGAGGATGTTGCCGTCGGGCAGCTGGACGGACGCCGGATAGCCGAGGTCGCCGTTCCAGTGGCCGGCGAGCTTGATCTCGTTCTTCACGTCCCACGTGCGCCCCTGGTCGTCGCTCAGGCAGGCGAACTCGCCCAGGTTCCCCCAGCGGCGCCCGTAGACCGCGAGCAGCTTGCCGTCCGCGAGGCGGATGAGGTGCGGCGGATAGCCGTCGAGGCCCATCGGCCTGGCCTCCGTCCACGTCTTGCCGCCGTCGGAACTCTCGGACTGGACCGACCCCGTGAACCCGCCGCCCTTGTGGTGGCAGCGCGTGAGGGCGACGATGCGCCCGTCGGCCGTCTCCACGGCATGCGGCTCGTGGCAGTCGCGCAGGACGTTGATGTGCGCGGGGAACGGAAGCTCGCCGATCACGCGCCAGCTCTTGCCGCCGTCACGGGACTCGGCGGACACGATCTTGCCGATGCCCGCGCCGAGGTTCCTGTGGTCGGCGTCGCCGCTCTTGCCGATGTAGAGGAGCCGCCCGTCCTTCAGCCGGACGGGGCCGTGCGGCGCGGAACAGGGGGTACGCACGGCAGGTTCCCACGTCCGGCCGCCGTCCGTGGAGCGGCGCGTGAACGCGCCCAGCTGCGCCTCCACCTCCTCGGGCCGCAGCTTCTCGTCGTGCAGCCACCAGTAGAACCGGGACGAGCCGGGCGCGAGCTTCGCGCGGTCGCGGATCGAGCCGCGATAGGCGACGGACGTGAACCACGCCATCACGAGCGAGCCGTCGTCGAGCGTGACGATGCCGGCGTCGCGGTCGTCGAGGATCGTGTTGCAGATGTTCACGGGCGCGCTCCAGGTCTGGCCGCCGTCCGAGCTGCGGACCATCTGGACCTTGCCGAACGGGCAGACGTGCTCGTCGCGGTCGCCGGAGAAGACGGCGAGCAGGTCGCCGTTCTGCGCGCGGCAGACGGTCGGCCAGCCGATGTAGCGGCCCGGCTCCTTGCAGAGGGCCTTCGTCCAGACGATCTCGGCGCGCGCCTGCACGCGCGGCGCGCCACAGATCTCGTCCGCGCCGGACGCGATGCCCGCGAGCGCGCATGAAATCAAGACAAGAGTGGATCGCTTCATGTTCGTTCCTTTCCGATGGGTTTGCCGACAGTATACTACACCCCGTGGCAAAAAACTTCCATAATATTACAATTGTTATTTTGCCTGAATTTACCACTTGCCAGCGGCCGCGCGCCTGGGGTATACTGTACGCTGATGCAAGAGATCAAGCTAGAGTACTTCACGAGCAAGGACAGCCGGACGCTCAACCCTGAGGCGTTCGGACTGCACGGCGTCGTGCAGCTCGGCGTGTCGCGCTTCCGGCAGATGCGCGTTCCGACCATGGAACACATTCATCGGGGAATGATGGAAATCGGCTTCTGCCTGCGCGGCTCACTGATGTTGAAGGTCGGCGGCGGCGAGCTTCCCGTGATGCCGGGCAGCTTCTTCATCAACCAGCCGAACGTGCCGCACTGCCTCAACTCGCGTCCGAACGGACTCTACATCTACTATTTCCTGGTCCGCAGGCCGACGGCGTCGCGTCCGCTTCTCGACCTTCCCGCCGCCGAGTCGTCCGCCGTCTGGGAACACCTCCGGCGCCTGCCCCGCGTGCTCTCCGCCGGCGTGCGCGCGCCACGTGTCCGCGAACTCTTCACGCGGCTCCTCCAGCTGTGCGACGCGCCGCGCGCGCCCCTCGCGTCGGTCCGGATGCGCCAGACGTTCCTCG
>JAFUDL010000183.1 GCA_017459225.1 Kiritimatiellia bacterium | reverse complement strand
GTTTCAATTCACGCCCGCGCGTGGCGGGCGACGTTCGACGAGGCGTCCACCGCCGTCGTGATGGAGTTTCAATTCACGCCCGCGCGTGGCGGGCGACGCGCGGCGTTGACCACGGCGACCGCGACATCAACAGTTTCAATTCACGCCCGCGCGTGGCGGGCGACCGCAGAAAATTGTTAGTTTCCTGTGATTGGCCTCCACTTTCAGGGTGGCCAACGCAGATAGTATACCATTTTTCATTGCGCATGTGTGCTAGAACTGCACATCCCGCAAGAAAAAGTCATTTGCCAATTGTCAAAGTTCATCTTTGAATCCGCGAACCTTCCTGTGGATGCATGTCCGCTTGTGGTTCGCGGCATGGGTTCGCGTCAAACAATCAACGTGTCTGTTACGGGGTCGACTGTTGGTTTTGCACCATAATGCACCACCTTCTCCGTATAGTTGTTTCCCAGATTGTAATAGCGCAAGCTGTCAACCGTCGGTTCACAGATCGCTTCAAGCTGCGACTTGAGCGCTATCCACTGGCTCCAGTCAACCGTACATTCAAACACTGAATTCTGGACGCGTATACCCCAATCCTCACAGACTTTCGCAATGCGGCGCAGCCGCCTGCGCCCCGCCGCATTGACCGTATTCACATCGTAACTGACAAGCATTAGCATAGCAACACCTTCCTACTTCTGGATATATGGCGGATAGGCATCAAGGTCCCCACGGAGGTAACGGGCCAGCAGCAATGCCTGCAGATGTGGCAGTAACCCAATCGGCACTCGTTCTTCAAGGAACGGATGCTGTATCACTTCCTGCTTTTTCTTCTGCCATGTCTGTAGAATCGTCTTTCGAGTTTCCTCTTTCATCTCAACCGCGCCGGACTCCGTTGTCTTGAAATCTCGCGGCCCCACCTGCCGGAGATTCACAAGCGACAGTGCAACTCGGTCGGCCAAGACGGCGCGAAACTCCTCCATGAGATCCAGAGCAAGCCCAGGACGACCGGCGCGCACCTCGTGGAGGAATCCGATCTGCGGATCCAATCCCACGCCCTCCAACGCACCTCTGCAGTCGTGCGCAAGAAGCGTGTAGAGATACGAAAGCGATGCGTTCATGGGGTCCGTTGGCGGACGGCGATTACGCCCCGTTATGGCGAAATCATCTTTTTGTGCTACAAGCAATTCATTGAAACAGCCGAAATAGGCGGCACCCGCCTCCCCTTCCAGGCCACGCAATCGCTCAGCATCTGGTGGAGAGTCCTTCACGCGCCGTATCACATCAAGATGTTTCTCGGCCGCTTCCTGAAGGACATCCACCTCGCCATGGTCTCGCATCCGCCTCATGATGATGTTGCGGGCATTCAGCAGCTTGCCGACGACAAAACTGCGCGCGATTTCCCCTTTCTTGTCCTTGTCCTCATACGCCCGCATCTGAGCCAAGCGCAACAGGACATTACCAGACACAGGCCCCGTCACACGCGCAAGAAAACGCCCCGATTCCGACATATACGAAACGCACACGCCGCGCTCCGCGCAAAGGTTGAGCAGAAACGGGCTCGTCATCACGTTCCCAAACGTGACGATCCCCTGCAATGTGTGAATCGGCAGCCGCAGAAGAACCTGTTTCTCCTTTTCCACGACAACCGTTTCGCCCTCCTTGCGGAGGTACGTGTCCTGCGTTGTCACGTAAAGCGTATTGAGGAGTTTCTTCATCGGCAAGCCTCGTCTATTTGGTTGTTGATCCAGCGGCGGGCCGACTCCCTGCCGCCAACATCGCCGGGACGGCAAACATCTACAAGCGAACAGGCGCGGCATCCCTTTGTCAATACTGGTGGTGGCGTCACACCTGCTCGCACGAGCGCATGAACCTTCCCCGCCACATCTTCTGTCAGAGTCCGCAATTCGGAATCGAACGCAACGTCAGTCCTCCGCCTCGTCTCGCCATAGAACAATGCGCCTGCGGCAATCGTGACCCCAAGCATCTCTTCCAGACACAATGCCTGGGCGCAAAGTTGCACCTCGTCAGCACGATGCGACTTCGGCGCTCCACGTTTGTACTCTACCGGGAACGGTCGCCAATATCCGCTTCGCCCGGACAACCGCGCCGCCACAATTCGCCCACTTTCGTCCTGCGATGTTTCCTGCCGATGGAACTCCACCATGTCCGCGACGCCTGTCAGTCCAAGACGTTGCGAAGTCAAACGAAGTGCCGTCGCGAGATGGACGTCCCTACGCGTCTCGCCGCCACGCCGGTCAACGCGTTCATGCAACTGCCTACCAGCGGCAGTGAGGAAGTTCTCGCTCCAGACGCCCTCAACATGAATGAGCGCACACTGCCGCGGGCAGAACAGATAGTGCTGCAACGCGGAAAGCATCACTGGCGATTCATCTGGCTGGAGTACTGGCATTGGGATTAGGACTTCAGACTTCGGACTTAAGACTTCCAGGACTGGTGCGAAGCAACTTTCTGAAGTCTGAAGTCTTAAGTCCGAAGTCAATCACTGGGAATCACCGGGAGTATTTTCCCCTTTCTTGATCTCTTCTTCCAATTCAAGGAGATAGCGGTCATAGTCGCTCATGAAGAGCTTGTCCTGGACGATCTTGTATTTCTCGAATTCAGTCTCTGCATGAAGCTGCGCCTGATAAGCCGTCACAGGATCGCCAGTGTATGGCTGCGGTCTCCGGTCGTAGAAGACCAGGAAATCTTCTAGCCGCTTCTTCCAGTCTTCCATCGTCATGGGTATTTTCCGCATCGCCTGGAGTTCTCCGAAGTCGATGAACGCATTGACTAGGCGCTCCATGACATTCAGCTCTTCCTCCGTGAGATAGTTCTTGGCGACTGAGACGTCGTATTTCTGAATCTTGCCATCGGGGGCATCTTCCCAGCTCGTGAGCCCCATGTACGACTTGTCGGCATCGGCGCGCTCGAAGATGAGCTGGGCTGCCGTGTGCCCATGCACGGCTTGGTGCATGCGATTTTGCACAGTCGCGAAGAAGATGCGCGTCAAATTCGAGGTTTTGTCGTAGTCGACGGCTGTAGCATAGAGATCGGTGACCTTCTGGTAGAACTTGCGCTCGCTCAACCGGATTTCCCGTATCTTCTCAAGCAGGTGGTCGAAATACTTGTCGGCAATCGGCGTCCCGTCCTTGAGCCGCTGGTCATCCATCACCCAGCCTTTGATCGTGTACTCCGTGACGATCTGGTTAGCCCACTTCCGGAAGGCTATGGCCTTCTCGTTGTCTATCTTGAAGCCCAGTGCGATTATTACTCTCAAATCATAGTGGTTGACGCGGTAATTCTTGCCATCATCGGCAGTTATTAAAATTTCTTTAATAACTGAACCTTTGTCCAATTCGGCATCAGCAAAAAGCTTTCGCAAATGATAGGCGATATTCGGCACCTCCACCCCGTACACCTGAGCAAGCATCTTCTGGCTCATCCAGATGTTCTCGTCTTCGTAGCGGATTTCATACCGCTCGTCGACGTTACCGACAGAGGCGACATATGTGAGAAACTGCGCCGCGCTCGACTTCTGCGGCTCCATGTTGTCCCAATTACTCTTTTTCTTTCTTCGTGCCATAGCGACTCACCTTTCCGTTTCTAGGGCTCTAGTGGGATTAGGACTTCAGACTTCGGACTTAAGACTTCCAGGGATTAAGGACTTCGGACATCAGACTTCTGACTTCCAGGACTAACGCAAGGCGGCTTTCTGAAGTCTGAAGTCATAAGTCCGAAGTCCTTTCTTCTTCAAACACCTTGATCGCCTTGCAAACCGGATAACCGGAACATCCCCAAAACGCCTTCCCCTTGCCAGGTCCCGACTTGGCGATCCGCTTACGCATTGGCTTGCCACATGCGGGACATGTCGGCGGCGGAGGTTCGTTAGCCTTTTGCGCCTGCCAATTCTCGCGTTGTTCAAGGCGCAGACGCGTCAACCGTTCGCGAAAACCACCCTCTGCTGCGAAATTCTCCATGGTCTTCTGAATCTGCCCATGAAGCAATGCCTTCGCACGCTCGATCACGACTATTATCGAATTGGCCGCGACAACTGGATCTTCATTCTCAAGCCACGGCGCAAAACGTTCTTTCATTTCAAGCAGATAGGCGCTGAAAGCATGGAGAACGTCCTCGCCGACTTCAAACGGATCAAGCTTCAACGCGGAAACGGCGCGATGGCGTTCGTCGGCAGTTGACCAGATGGTTTCGCCAACATCAATCAGAAAGGCCTCGTAGTCGCCCTCCAGTTCCGCAAGGCTGCCCTTGGCGACATCCAAGAGCTTGAGCTCGGTCTCCTTGGACGTGCCGGCGCGGGCGGATGCCTCGACAATGTTCTGCCGGGCAGAACGCGCGGCGCCGATCATTTGCCCGCTCGTCTTGCCGAGGGGATCGTCTTTCCACGAATAGACGCGCTTGCAGAACGTCGTCGTCGCGTGATAGACGAGGCAGGTGTAACCGAAAGAGAACATCTTCCGGAAACCGCCGGACGGGGCGATTACTGAGCTCATTGCGCTGTTCCTTTCACGGCATTGCGGTTGTGGGGTGGGAGGGCTTCCTAGATGAGAAGGACTTCAGACTTCGGACTTAAGACTTCCGGGAGGGGTAAGGACTTCGGACATCAGACTTCGAAGGCTGGCGCGAAGCGGCTTTCTGAAGTCTGAAGTCATAAGTCCGAAGTCCTTCCCCGGCGGGTCACTTCTCAATGATTTCGACGCCGGAAGGGATATCTTCTTTCTTCGGCACGGCGACCTCATAATCCGTGAACTTGCGCGGGACGACCACATCTTCCTTCTTGACGATCTTGACAAGATCAAAGAGCTTGTGCGACGGAGCATTGCCAAGCGCAGAATCATGCTTGAAGATAATCAGCTTTTGCGTAGCCATCATGCCTCGTGCCGCCGAATGATCCTGATCAAACATGTTCACAAGTGCCGTCCAGAGGATTTCGAGGTCCTCCTCTGAAAAGCCGGTCTGCGCCGCCAATGCAGGAGAGACAAAGCCGCATGCAACGTAGAGACCGTACGGAACCGTGTTCTTACGCCCCATCGTGCGTTCCTTCTCAATGTCTTCGACTTTAGTAACTGCCATACGCGTGATAGAATGTTCAAGCGTAACAATAGGATCAATCGAACGTGCAAACGTTAACTGCACCGGACCTCGGACTTGTCCTGCATTTGCTCCTGTCGACATCACTGCGCCAAAGGTTCTAATGTCATAGAATTTCTTGCACATCAAGGCTCGACCTTTATCAATCTCTTCCCCTTTGGCAGGTTTCTTTACATTGGCATCGATACCAAGTTCGGCATAAGCATCTTCGACGAGACTATTCAACACAGCCTTTTCCTTGACGAAGATGTCGTATCCCGCCTCAGTACCCTTTGTCAGTTGCACGTAGTTGCGTACCTTGCGCTTGAGGCAGACATCTGTAACGAGACCTTCGCCTGTTTCTGAATCGACACGCGGCAGATTACCCGCATCGGGGTCACCATTGGGATTGCCATCCTTCACGTCGAAGACGAGCATGAAGTCGTAACGATTTTTGAGTTCTGTAGCCATTTTGTTTTTCCTTCTTGTTTCCTGTTTGATTAGAATGAAAGTTCTTGTTGCTCGGCACCTCATGTAGCAGATTTCGTGTTCTGCAAAGAATCATCAGCCGTCTTAGCCTGTTTACCGGAAAAGAAATCTTGACGCTGGTGATAGTATCCGATCGCAAACATGCCCTGATCT
>JAFUDL010000182.1 GCA_017459225.1 Kiritimatiellia bacterium | reverse complement strand
GCTGTAACTTTATTTGCCGCCGGCCAACTCGTCCAGGGCGTCCACCATAATGCGCCGCGCATGCTCGTCGCGGAGCTTCGAGGTCTGGCTACCCACCACCACCACGATCGCGCGCTTGCCGTTGCGGCTCGCGGTGAGGACTATCGAGGAGCCGCCCGCGTCGATGTATCCGGTCTTGAGCCCGTCCACCTCGCTCTCGCCCTTCTCGTTCAGTATCTTCTGCTTGTCCTTCACGAGGATGTTGTTGTGGTTCACCATCTTGAGCGGCTGGCCCGCGCCGTCGGTGACGGTGCAGAGCTTCGTCTTCGTGAAGCGGAACACCTCCGGGTAGCGCAGCACGGCGCGGGCGAGCTTCACGAGGTCGCGGCAGGTTGACGTGTCGAACGGACGCTTCGAGCCGGGAGGCGGCGGATAGCCGTTCGGCGTCTCGTAGTGCGTGTTCTTCATGCCCAGCTCCTTGGCCTTGCTGTTCATGCGCATCACGAACGCCTGCAGGTCGCCCGGCTGTATCTCGCGCCCCGCGTTCTTCGCGGTGGAGTTCTCCGCGAGCAGCACGGCCGCGTCGTTCGCGCTCTTCACCATGATGGACATCAGAAGATCATCCACCGTCATCGACTGGCCAGGCTTCAGCCCAACCACGCTCGGCTTCTCCCTGCTGCAACGGACGCTCGCCGTCACGCGCGTCGTGGGATCGTACTTGAGCGCGTGCATGTCCTCGATGCACAGCAGCAGCGTCATAAGCTTCGTCACCGAGGCGGGACGCGCCACCACGTCCGCATTACGCTCGAAGAGCACCCTTCCCGTCGCTGCATCCACCGCTATCGCCCCCACGTATGGAGTGCGGCGGAACGCCGTCTCTGGCGGGGTGCGCGCCAACGCAAGCGAGCAGGCGAGAGCCGCCGATGCACATGCGAGAATCGTCTTCTTCATCTATGCTTCTCCTTTTCCGTACCACCTGCTCCGCCGGCGAATATCAGTCGTCGTCATTGAGGCCGCCCAGCAGCGTCTCCGAGGCGGCGGACGTCTTCGCCTTCGGCAGAACGCGGCCTCCGTTGAGGCGCACAAGATCGGCAAGAATGCGGAAACCTTCGTCCAGAACCACATCGGACGCCCTGTCCGCAGGGTTGTAGCCCTTGTCCTCATGATGCTCCATCGCGTCGTCCACCGCGTTGTCACGCTTGATCTGCTCCTTGCGCGCGGCGACGTTCAGCGGCACCGTCTTGCGCGACGCCTTCTCCTCGGCCCACTTCACCTTCTCCAGATGCTTCTTCCAGGCGGGATTCTTCGCGAGGCGCTCTTCAGAGGCGCGGCGCAGCTCGGGAATGAACTTCTTGAGGTCCCAGCTGGGACTGAAGTTGCTGCTCTCGATCTCGTCCCACGGCAGCGGATACTTGAGCCCTCTCTCGCCCTTGTAGTACTCGTCGTCGAATACGGACGGCAGCAGTATGTCGCTCTCCACGCCCTTGAACTGCGTCGACGCGCCTGTGACGCGGTAGAACCGGCCGTCGGTCACCACCGCGGCGCATTCACCGCCGTTGTTGAACTCGCTCACTGTCTGGGCCGTGCCCTTGCCGAAAGTCTGCGCGTCGCCAGCGACCACCGCACGCCCGAGGTCCTGCAGCGTTGCCGGCACGAGTTCGCCCGCGCTCGCGCTTGCGCGGCTCGTCAGCACCAGCACAGGCACCTCGCAGATAGTGGAGTCGGCCGGCACTGGAAGCGTGATGTCGCCGCCCGTGCCCCTCATCCGCACGGCGGGGCCGCTGCGCACGAAGAGGCCGATCACCTTCACGGCGTCGTCGAGCGAACCGCCGTTGTTCCCGCGAAGGTCGAAGAGGACTCCGCACACGCCGGCCTTCTTCAGCTTCTCAAGCTCGACGCGCAGATCCTCCGCGCACGAACGGCCCTTGGCCTCCTTGGATGCCGTCGCCGCGTAAAACGACGGCAGGCGCAGGTATCCGGCCTTGAGGCGCTTTCCGGCAACGTCGATCTCGATGACGGAGGAAGATGCCGCCTCGTCGTCCATCGGCACTTCGTCGCGCACAATCGTGTAGCGAGCCACGCGCCCGTCGGAGTGCTTCACCTCGAGCGTTATCTTCTGGCCCTTCTTTCCGGCGAAAAGCGCCACAACCTCCCTCGTGGAGAGGCCGTCGGTCTTCTTGATCTTGCCATCGCCCTTCGGCGCCACGCCAGTTATCACGTCGCCCGGCTTGATGCGCCCGTCCTTAGCGATCGGACCGCCAGGCAGCACGCGCTTCACCTTTATGCCGCCGTCCTTGAGCGTCCATTCCACGCCCACACCGCACATCGAGAGGTTCATGCCCGTCTTGAACGCCTTGTACTCGGCCTTCGTCAGGTACAGCGTGTGCGCGTCGTAGGCTGAAGCGATGGCGGCGATGAAGTCCTCGCACGCGTCGTCCGGACGCCGCTTCATCTCGGCGGAAAGCTCGTCAAGATACGATTTAACCAGCGCGGCGGCGGCCCTCTTCACGCCGCCCGTCTCGCAGCCCAGGAACTCGTCGAGCACCTCTCCCTTGAGGCGCAGGCGCCACATCGCGTCGCGCTCCGCGACCGTCGCAGGCCATGGCTCGCCGTCGCGCTTGTACAGGAAATTGCCACCCTTGAATTCGAACTCGGCGTGTGCAAGCTCGTTCGTCGCGAACTCCACGCGATCGCGCAGGCGCTTGCGATACACGTCGCGCAGCTTGTAGGCGAAGGAGAAGTCGCCCTTTCTGAAGGCGTCGTCGAGCTTGAGGATGCTCTTCTCGAACTCGGCGATGTCGGAGGCGAGGAACACCATGTGGTCCGCGTCGCACGACTCCACAAGGTTCGTCCATGCCCGGCGCGATATCACGTCGTCTGGCGCACGTCTCGTGAGGTGGTGTTCGGCGAGAGCGCGGTTCACGGCCTGCGCCGTCGCGCGGTGGCGCGTAGCGGCCTTCGCGTCGGCCTGCTGCTTCCTTGACGGACGCCCCTGGGCCGTGAACACCGCCGCGCACGCGAACGCCACGACAAGCACTATCGAGAATCTCCTCATCTTTCTACTCCTCGTCATCGCCGTCAATCGCCGTCTTCACCATAGCCGCAAGCACCTTGCGCAGCTCGTCGGCGGGAAGACGCATGAGCGCGCGGTAAGATGCGCCGTCGCGCCAGCCGAGCATCCATATGGACATCGCGGCGGCAGATTCCTCCGAAGCCCCCGCGCCAACGCGCGCCCTCGCCGCGAAGAGAGGCGTCTTAGCCTGCGTGCGCTCCGGCAGAGCCTTCGCGAACTCGCCCTTGACCGCGTCAAGATCCCCCGGCTTGAAGTCTGCGTCCTCGCCGCGCACCTCGAACGTGCCCTTGGCCTGCGCCAACTTGCCGGACATCATATGCTCGCCCTTCTTGACCTTCGTCCCCTTGGGCGGCACGGGCGGCTTCTCAGCGAACTGCACCTCGCCGTCGAGACCGTCCGCGCGGAACACCATGCTCTTCGCGCCCTCCAGGTCCTCTGCCACGTGCAGCGAGAAATGCGAACATGCGGCCTTGCCCTTGCGGAACGCCGCGATGCCGCGCGCGCAGAAGGCAGCAGTCTTCATGAACGCCACAACCTCGGCGTCCTTCGCCTCCTTCTTCGCAAGCTTCTCGAAGTGGCCGCCCAACGACGCGATCATGTGGTCAACAAGCGCCGAGCCTTTCCGGCCAAGCTCGCCGCCGCACGCGACGGGCGCGCACACAAACGAAATCGCGGAGAAGTCTGGCATTCCGCGGAACGACATCGCCTCCTCGGAAAGCGGACGCACAATCGCCTTTTCGAGATCGCTTCCCTTCACCGGATCGACCTTGACGCGCAGGTCAAGACCGGTCGCCGAAACCCCCAGCACCAGGCGCATGCCCTCTATCTGCTTCATCAGCTCGATCATGAACGGCTCAAACTCAGGGCCAGGGAAATCGTCCGGCATCAAGCTGGCTTCTTCCCCCTCGGACTTCTTTCCATCGCCTTTTGCGTCGTCCTTCTGCGCCACCTTCACGTCGACGATCTGCTTTGCCAAGTCTGCGTCTCCAAAGACCTCCTTCGGCAGCTTCGCCACGTCCAGCGATATCGACGCCATTCCCCTCTTTATTGGCTTGGGGAAAGGCTCGCCGCCCTTTGCGGCCATCTGCAGCGCAAGCTCGCGCTTCTCCGAGATGTACACCCAGCGACCGTCTTTCGAGAACGTCGCGTACTCCGTGACCTTGTCGCCCATCCCCAGCACGCTGGCCCCTTTGCTCTTGTAAGTCGCAACGCCGTCGACGATCTTCTTCTTCGGATGCGCCTTGCGCCAGGCGTCCATGCCTCCCGCGAGCGGCCACACCGTCACATTCGCGAAGTTGGTGCCGTCGGCGAAGAATCTCAATCCGAACGGGGCGTCGGGACGAGGCACGCCGAACCTCTTCGCTGCGTCGCTCTCCGCAATCGCCTGCGGCAGAATCATGGGGAGCATCGGGAACTGCGCCATGGACGAGAGCGCGCCAAGCTGCGGCTCCATCGCCTTCATGGAGGCGACCTGTATCTCGCCCACGTTCGTCCACGCGGCCTGCGCGCACGCCGCAACGCCGAACGCGAATGCGCACACGATCGCCTTGAGAGCGCGCGCCGCCAGGCGGGCACCGCCAACCGCAGCGGAGTCCGCCACGTCAAGCGTCTCCGTCTTCGCGCCGAACACGCGCTCGATCACGCCGCGAATTCCGCGCGAGCGCGAGGCTCCGCCGGTCACGAGGATCTTCTCGAAGTTTCCAATCCACTTTGTTCTTTCACGCATGTTGTTCATCTGCGCCTCCACTACTGCACGTATTCTGACTTCGTTCGAAGCGGAGGCCCAGTCGAAATTGGCCTCTATTCCAGTGGCGTCGTGACGGGGCGTTATCTCCGTCTCGAAGTAGGGGAACGCGCTCTTTCCATTGTTTCCGGGCGGCGTGAGCTCGAACGCCGTCTCGTCGAAGAACTTCCAGTCGACGCCGCACTCCTCCTTCACGCGCTCGCGGGCAAGCGAGCCGTTCTTGAAGCAGGATAGCGACATGAAGCCGCCCGCCGGATTTCCGAACACGTGCCCGAAGCCGTCGGGATCCGTGCGGAAGTCGCGCATCGCGGCGAAGAACGTGTCGCTCGTTCCAAGCGACACGACGGCGCACCCAGGCTCCTCCGCGCCGCAGCCCACGAGGGAGGCGGGATTGTCGCCGGTGAACGGCACAACGGGAATGCCGGGACGCAGCCCATACTTCGCGAAGCGCTCTGCAAGGCGCAGCGGCTCGCTTCCCGGACGCGCCACGCGCGGCAGTTTGCCGACGAGGCCTGGCGCCGCGAAGTCGCATATCTCACGGTCCCATTCAAGCGTCTCGAGGTTGAGTAAGTTCATGCCCGCCCCGTCGCCAGTGTCGATGGGGCCATCTTCGCCTGAAAGGTACGACGTGAGGAACGAGCTCAGCAGATGCACGCGCGCCGTCTTGGCCCAGCCCTCGGGATCTTCCTTCGCGAACTTCATCACCTGCGCGGCGGCGAAGCGCTCGATGGCGGGCGAGCCGGTGCGCGTGCGCAGCGAGTCGCCGAAGCGCGCGTCGAGAGCAGCCACCTCCTCGCCGGTCGAGGAGTCCATCCAGATCGGGCTCTCCGCACGCGAGAACGAACCGTCCGCCGCAAGGTACACCGTCGCGTGCTGCTGCGCGTCGCCGCCGATGGACTCGATCCTCTCCATCGGAGCGCCGGACGCCTTCAGGCGCTCGAGCACGAGGTCGAGGCCTTTTATCCACATCGCGGGGTTTGCGCGGCGCACGCGCGCATCGGCATTCGG
>JAFUDL010000181.1 GCA_017459225.1 Kiritimatiellia bacterium | reverse complement strand
GGCCTCCACGCTCACCGTCCCCACGCCGGGCCTGCAGCCGGGCAGCACTTCCGCCGTGGCGGTCCCCGCGACCGTCAGCCCCCCTGAGAATGCATTGTGTTCGTTCGCGAACACGACCTTGCCGCTGCCTTCGACGCGTACGGCGCCGTTTCCGCCGACCATGCCGTCCAGCGTGACGGTATGGCTTGTCGCCGCGTCGTAGGCGGGATCGCCCACAGGGTAGTGGCCGGTGTCGATTACGATGAAGCCGCCGTTGTTCCCGCCCACCTGCAGGGCCATCGTGCTGCGGGCGTTCGGATGCGCCTGGAGCGACCAGTCCGCAAACGAATGAAGCGTGGCCGCCGGGCGGCCGCCAAGCGACTTCCCGATCGAGGTCTCGAAGTGCGCTCCCGCGTAGATGGCCGAATCCGGGAAGGAAAGGCCGCCGGGGCCGATCGCCCACACTCCCTCGCCGTTGAAGTTGTCCTTGGCGACCGCGTTCCCGGAGATTCCGCCGCAGTTGAGCATGAAGACGGGATAGGGGAAGCCGCCGCCCGTCTTCGCCGTCGTGGCGCACGTGAGCTTGTCCGCAATGATCGTGCCGCCCACCATGTCGGCGTCGGCATACGAATGGAACATGACGGCGTCGCCCACAGAGCGGACTTCCCCCACGCGCACCACGCCGTTGCCGTTGTCGAACACAAGGTTGAACCAGCCTGTCTGCTTGTTGGCCGTCGCATTTCGCGCGCAGCCGTTGTAGACCAGCCGCTCCACCGTCACCGTCGCGCCGGCCTCCACGTGCATGTGGTCGATGCACCCCTCCTTGAACGAGAATCTCGACCCAGGAAGAATCCACGCATAGTTCTTCACGCCGGAGGTGGTATAGCTTTGGCTGGATTCCGTCTCCAGCGTCACGCTGCCGCTCCAGTAGTCGAACACGGCGCCGCCGGTCTTGGGTGCGTCGTGCATCGTTATGCCGCCAGAGAACGTCATGTAGCGGTCCACCCCGCGCGTGATGTTCGGCGTCACGCCTTCGGCGCAGACGACGGGGCATCTGAATTCGTGATGGAACGGCGACTCGTTTACGATGGCCACGACTCCGGTGATGGCCTTCGCGCCCTCGATCGTCACGCGCGCCGTGTCCACCGGAAACGTGATGGACTCTGGATTGAACGTGTCGCCAACCATGAGCGTGGCCTCGGCGTCGTTGCGGATGAAGCAGCTACCGCCGACGGGAACGACGCCGGTGTTCCATCCGGCGGGATCGCTGAGGCTGCCGCTCGCGCCGCCGATCCAGGTGGCCGTCGGATTGCCGTATATGCAGTAGATGGACTTCCTTGACGGCGAAATCCTCAACCTGCACCTTTCGGGAAGAGCAAGGCCTTCGATCGCGCCGTCGTCGAACGTCGTGTCGTCGCGCACCGTGAGCAGCAGATAATCGCCGTCGACCAGAGAGCCGTCCGCCGGCAGCGCCACGGTTAGTCCTCCCGCCACGGCGTCCGCCGATTCAACGCTCAAAGCCGTGCCCACCTCCACCGTCGTCATGCCAGTGTACGTGTTCCCTGCGGCCAGAGAGACCATTCCGCCGCCCTTGACCGTTATGCCGCCGCCGGTTGACCCGGGATCCTCCAGAAGCGGCTCGCAGATGTCTATGGAATGCCCGTTCGCGTCGAAGGTCGCGCCGCCCGCGCCGACATATACGAAAAGCCTGTCGTGCGCGGATATGAACGATGCACTGTCCTCAAACGCCTTGATCGTTCCGTTGTCGATCGTCAGCGTTCCCGTGCCGCTTCCTTCGCCATGCTTGATGAGCGGAACAGTTACGAGACCGCCGTCAGTGATGCAGACCCTGCCGTCGGTGGCAGTTCCACTGAGCATGCAGAAGCCAAGCGCGCCGGATGCGACGCCAAGGTACATCTCGCCGCCTCTGACGTTGAGCGTGCCGTCGCCGTTGCCGCCCACGCGCACGCAGGTGGATAGGTTTGCGTATGTGGACGAGCTGCTGTATCTTCCGCCGCTCTCGATCGTCATCGTGCCGGCGCTTTGGTCGCCGACCGTCAGATCCTGCCCCGTGTTCTTGACCTCGCCGACCTTGACCTCGAGATGACCGGCTCCGCCACCTCCCACGGCGATCCAGCTGGACGCCGTAAACGTGCCGCCATTGAGGACAAACCTTCCCGTCGAGCCGGCGCCCCTGCCAATAAAGGTGGTGTTGGGCACAGTCCAGTCGCCGGCGAGATTGACGATCTCGGCTTCCGAGTTCGCGCCGGCGGCGACATAGAGACACGATGTGCTCTGGATCGTGACGTTGCCAGTCTCATTGGTCATCGTGAACTTCGAACCCTCCCCGTTTGCAGCGTAGAAGTGGTATTTGGCGGTCAGCGTCCAGTCGCCCCTCTTCACGATGAACGCTGTGTTGTTGGCGGCGCCACCCTTGAAGCAGAGGAACTTCAACGGACCCATGAATACGAATTCGCCGGACTCCGGCGTAAGGTCGCCCGCGATCTGCTCGTCCCTCGCGCTGTGCAGATACGTCCGGGCATTCACGTTTAGAAAGAGAAGCCCCGAACCGATCGCGCCGTCCCAGTTCGCGGCGTTCCAGATGTCGTACGGTTCGGCCTCGCTCCCGCCGGAGCCGCCGATCCAGTTGGCGTTCGCCCGCGCGGACATCGGCGCTACGGAGATAGCCGCGGCAAATACGCCAAGGCACACGGCGGAGGCAGATCCTGTCGCCGAAAAACCAGTCAACCGAAACTTGAAGACATTCATCTCGACTTGTCCTTTCGTTTGTGCCTGCCCAGATTCTTGCCCGATTCAAGGCAAACCTCTCACGCAGTTTACATGTTATGATTATAACACGCCCCGCCTCGCCAAATCAAGCGCATTTCTGCACCTAACCACCACACTACCCAACTACCAAACCACCTAACTATTACTCGTACCTCAGGCAGTCGATGGGATTGAGGCGGCTGGCGCGCCATGCGGGATAGAAGCCGAAGAACATTCCGACGAACGCCGAGAAGAGGAACGCCACCATAGTGGAGCCGGTCTCAACGAGAATCGGCCAGCCGAGCATCTCGCCGAGCGTGCTCGCGCCGGCCACTCCCAGCGCCACGCCGATTCCGCCGCCCACGGTTGAAAGCAGCACCGACTCGAGGATGAACTGCGCGAGGATGTTTGCCGGCGTCGCGCCTATAGCCATGCGAAGGCCGATCTCGCGTATGCGCTCCGTCACGGAGACGAGCATGATGTTCATGATTCCGATTCCGCCCACGAGAAGCGAAATCGCCGCCACGGCCGCGAGAAGCACGGTCATGGTGTTCGAGACGCCGCTCATCGTGGAGGTGATCTCGGCCATGTCGATGATGCGGAAGTCGTCGTCGGAATCGTCGCTCAAGCGGTGGCGCTGGCGAAGGAGCGCGCCTATCTCGCGCTTCGCCTCCTCGATCTGGTCCATCGAGTAGAGCGAGAGCTTCAGCTGGCGCACGTTGTCGGGGAACTTGGAGGCCTGCAGCACGCGGCGCACAGTGGTGTATGGGGCGAGCACGGCGTCGTCCTGGTCCTGCCCCATGCCGCCCACGCCCTTCGTCTCCATGAGGCCCTTCACCTTGACCGGCATGTTGCCGATTCTGATGCTGCGGCCGACGGGATCCTCGTTGGGGAAGATGTTCGAGGCAACTGTCTTGCCAAGCACGCACACGCGCGCGCACTGCCGCTGCTCCTGCCTGGTGAAGAAGTCGCCCGACTCCACGCGCCAGTTGCGTATGGTGGGAAATTCGGTGGAGCAGCCGTAGATGGTGGTGTTCCAGTTCTTGTCCTGGAACACTATCTGCATCTGCGT
>JAFUDL010000180.1 GCA_017459225.1 Kiritimatiellia bacterium | reverse complement strand
TGTCCTGCGAGCGCGTATTCAACCGCCGCCTCGTGGGACGCCCGGTGGCCGTCCTCTCCAACAACGACGGATGCTGCGTCTCCCGCTCAAACGAGTTCAAGGCGCTCGGCATCCCGATGGGCACGCCCTACTTCCAGCTCAAGGCCCGCGAGGCGTCCGGCGAGCTGTGCTTCTGCTCGTCCAACTACGAGCTGTACGGCGACATGTCGCGCCGCATCATCTCGATCCTCCGCGAGGAGGCCGTGGACGTGGAACAGTACTCCATCGACGAGGCGTTCATCTTCCCGCCCACGACTGCCGCCGCAGACTACGCCGCATACGGGAAGCGCGTCCGCGCCAAGATCCTCCGCTGGGTAGGCATCCCGTGCGGCGTAGGCTTCGCGCCCACGAAAACGCTTGCCAAGATCGCCAACCACATCGGCAAGAAGCGTCCCGAAGGCGTGTTCCTCATGCCGGACGATCCGACGGAAATCCTCGCCGCCCTACCCGTGCAGGAGGTCTGGGGCGTGGGGCGGCGTCTGCCGCTCAAGCTCCGCGCCGAGCGCATTCTCACCGCCCAGCACCTGCGGGACGCGCCGGACGCCACGATCCGATCCATCGGCGGCGTGACGCTCCTACGGACGGCGATGGAGCTTCGCGGCGTCCCATGCCACGAGGAGCGGGACTACGACGCCGATCCCGATTCGATCTCCTGTTCGCGCTCGTTCGGCGAACCGGCAGTTCTTCCATCGTTGGATAGTTCCCATTGGATGCATGCGGGGCATATATAGCCATAGTAACGCGAATATATCACCCCCAAAGATAGCGTATCTTGTAGGTGCTACAACATACGCAGAGTGAGTTTCGCGGGAGGCGGAGAATCAGGGAGAGATTTTGTATCTCTCTCGTTGAAAACGAATGCGGGAGCGAACCCAGGAAAAGCGAAAAAACCAAATTACTTGAGGTTTTCTGGGGTCCGTATTACACGGTAATAAGGAGAGATTCTCTTAGTACCGTTTGAAGATGGTCGGGGCGGCGGGATTTGAACCCACGACAACCTGCGCCCAAGGCAGGTGCGCTACCAGACTGCGCTACGCCCCGAAAGAACAACGAATAAGTTATAGTGAAGAGTGAATAGGTTTTGTGACGAACAAAATGAAACGACTAAAGTGTCTTGCGAGAAGACTCGTATTCCTCGATGTCGCGGGCGATGAGACCGGAGACGTCGTTGCGCGCCGCGTTTGCGCCCACGCGCACGGCATGGTAGATCGCCTTGTGCGTGGAGGAGCCGTGCGAGATGATCACTGCGCCGGGAACGCCGAGAAGCGGCGCGCCGCCGTAGATGTCAGGATCAAGCTGCTGCTTGAGAGACTTGAAGGCCCCCTTCAGCAGCACCGCTCCGAGGATGCGAGATATTCCCTTGAAACACTCCTTCTTGAGAAAGTATCCAACAGCGTGGGCCAGAGACTCGGCAGTCTTAAGTACGACGTTGCCCACAAAACCGTCGCACACCACCACGTCCGTCTGGCCGTGGAAGATGTCATGCCCCTCCACGTTGCCGCGGAAGTCAATGGACTTGACCTCCTTCAGGAGCGGGAAGGTCTCCTTCGTCATCTCGTTGCCCTTGCAGTCTTCCGTGCCGATGGAAAGAAGACCAACAAGCGGCTTCGTGCGCTTGAGCACCGCCTTCGAGTAGGCACTGCCCATGATGGCGAACTGCACAAGCCAGTCGGGATGACAGTCCATGTTCGCGCCGGCGTCCAGCAGAAGCAGCGGACGCACCGGGCGGCGCGTGGGCAGGATTGCGGCTATCGCCGGGCGATGCACGCCCTTGATCCGGCCCAGATTGAAGATGGCGCTCGCCGCGACGGCTCCGGAATTTCCGGCCGAGACGAAGGCATCCGCCTGGCCATCCTTCACAAGGCGCATGGCCACGTTGATGGAGCAGTCCTTCTTCTTGCGCACGGACTTCGCCGGCTCGTCGTCCATCTCCAGCACCTCAGGCGCCGCCACCACCTCAAGCCTGCCGGCCTTGCGCGCAATGGCGACCTCCTTGGGGTACTTCGCGAGTTCGGCCTCGACCTGCTCCTGAACGCCCACGAGGACGACCTTCACGTCGTCGAGGGCCACGGCGGCTTCAATTCCGCCGTGCACAATCTCGCCCGGCGCATTGTCGCCGCCCATTGCGTCAAGTGCAACTCTGGTCATGACTCGAATCCCCATATGCGTGCGGCGCACGACATGCGTGGCGCCGCGCACAGGAAATGCAAACCGTCGATTACTTCTCCTTCGCCACGACGGACAGCACCTTGCGGCCGTTGTACATGCCGCAGTTCGGGCACACGTGATGCGACTGCTTCATGCCGCCGCACTCAGGGCACGGCTGAACCGCCGCCAATATCGCCTTCTCCAGCTGCGCCACGCGCTGGCGCTTGCGCATTTTCGACTTCTTGTTCTTAGGTGATGCCATGTTGCACTCTCTTTCTTCTCTTCTCTTTGGCGTTCACGCGTACGTTCGCGCCGTTTCAATCATCCTTCTTTTCCGGCACGAGGGCGTCTAGCACCCCCCACCGGCTGTCGCGCTCGGTATGCGAACAAGCGCAGGGACCCTCGTTGAGGTTCTTCCCGCACATGACGCACACGCCGCGGCAGTCTTGCCGACAAACCGGGTATGACGGCAAAGCAAGTATTATACTCTGTCTTAGCTCATCAGTCAAATCGACAAATTCACTTTTTTCGTCCGTCTCCACGCTAGCGGTAAAGTCGTCCACCGTCAAGGTGAAGTCGAAATCGCCGCCGCAGCGGGCGCAGACGGCGTCGAAATCCTGCGAAAGCGTGCCGCGCACGAGCAGTTCCCTGCCGAACAGCTGCGCGGAAATCTCGTAGCGAATGCCGCCGAATGGACGCAGCAGCTCGCCGTCGATCTCAAGAACGGCGTCATCCACCACACCCGAGAACTCTTCGCCTTCGGCCTTCAACCTAGCAACGTCTATGATCAGCTTCTCGTCCATCGTCTTCTAGAACTTAAGTTCCGCAAGGCGCCGCTGCACTGCCGGCGTCAC
>JAFUDL010000179.1 GCA_017459225.1 Kiritimatiellia bacterium | reverse complement strand
GTTTTCTGCGTAGCGCGAAGACGAACTTCCTCGCGTGCCCTGAGGATGTGTTCATCCCTCAGCAGCAGATTCGCCGCCACGCGCTCCGCACGGGCGACATCGTGGAAGGCCCTGTGCGCGACCCGCGCGACAAAGACCGCTACTTCGTTCTCGGCAACGTAATCACCGTGAACGGCAAGACTCCCAACGAGGCCGCGCGAATCGTCCACTTCGAGAACCTCACCCCCACATTCCCCACGCGCCGTATCGTGCTTGAGACGGTCTCCACTGAGATATCCATGCGCGTGGTCGATCTCTTCACCCCCATCGGCTTCGGACAGCGCGGCCTCATCGTGGCCCCGCCGCGTGTGGGCAAGACCGTTCTCCTGCAGAAGATGGCGAACGCCATCACCCACAACCACCCCGATGCGATTCTCATCGTGCTTCTTATCGACGAGCGTCCAGAGGAAGTCACCGACATGCAGCGTAACACAAAGGCCATGGTGCTATCCTCCACGTTCGACGAAGAGCCGCAGCACCACGTGGACGTTGCCGATATGGTGATCGAGATGAGCCGCCGCCAGGCCGAGAACGGCAAGGACGTCATCATCCTCCTTGACTCCATCACCCGCCTCGCGCGCGCATACAACACCGTGCAGCCGCACTCCGGCAAGATCCTCACCGGCGGCGTGGACGCTCTCGCCCTCCACCGCCCGAAGCGCTTCTTCGGCGCGGCGCGCAACATCGAGGGCGGCGGTTCGCTCACCATTCTCGCAACGGCCCTCATCGACACTGGCTCTCGCATGGACGAGGTGATCTTCGAGGAGTTCAAGGGCACCGGCAACATGGAGCTCGTGCTCGACCGCGGTCTTGCCGACAGGCGCATCTTCCCGGCAATCGACATCGAGAAGAGCGGCACGCGCAAGGAGGACCTCCTGCTCGCGCCCATCGAGCTCGAGAAGACCTGGGCGCTTAGGCGCGTTCTTGCGGAGGCCGGTCCCGAACGCTCGATGCAGAGCGTGATCGCCGGAATGCGTAAGTACAAGTCCAACCCGGAGTTCCTCCTCTCGCTCGATCTGAAGAACCTCTAGCCTCGGAACGCCTTCTCCATGAAGCAGGTAGACGTGATAGTGGCGGGCGCTGGCATCTGGGGATGCACTGTTGCCCGAGTTCTCGCCGAAGCCGGGCGCAGCGTGCTCGTGGTCGAACGCCGATCCGCTCCTGGCGGCAATGTGCGCTGCGACACCGATCCCGAAACCGGTATCGAGATACATACATACGGCTCGCACATCTTCCACACGCACCTCGACGACGTGTGGAACTTCGTGCGCCGCTTCACGGAGTTCAACGGCTATCAGCACAAGGTGCTCGCCCGCCACGCCGGCCGCACGTACTTCCTGCCGCTCGGCCTCACGCTCGTGAACCAGTTCTACGGCCTTGATCTCAAACCATCCGACCTTCCCGCCTTCATCGCCTCCGAGATCGCTTCAACCTCCGCACCACCAAACTACCACACCACCAAACCACCAAACCACCAAACTATCACACCACGCAACTTCGAAGAGCAGGCGATCTCCTTCATCGGCCGTCCTCTCTACGAGGCCTTCATCAGTGGCTACACGCGCAAGCAGTGGGGAACCGATCCGCGCAATCTCCCGGCCTCGATCATACGCCGCCTGCCCGTGCGCGCCAGCTACGACGTGAACTACTTCTCCGACACTCTCCAGGGCATACCGCTGCGCGGCTACAACGCGCTTTTCGATGCGCTCCTCGACCATCCCTCGATCTCGCTCGAGCTGAACACCGACTGGCTCTCGTGGCGCGAGACGCCTGAAGGCGCCGCGCTCGCCAATGTTCCCGTGTTCTACTCTGGTCCCATCGATGCTCTCTTCGGATACCGGTTCGGTCCGCTCCCATGGCGGTCCCTGCGCTTCGAGCGCGAGCGCGTGGCCGTGCAGGACTTTCAGGGAACGAGCGTCGTCAACTACACCGACGCCGACGTTCCCTACACCCGCATCCACGAGTTCAAGCACTACCATCCAGAGGACGCCGCCGTTATGTCAGCGCCCTCCACCATCATCTGCCGCGAATATCCTCTCACCTGGAAGCCTGGCGACGAACCCTACTATCCCGTGGATGTTCCGGTCGCGCGCGAGCTGCTTGCACTCTATCAGGCAGAGTCCGCCAAGACGCCGCGCGTCATCGTTGGAGGGCGCCTCGGCGCGTACAAGTACTTCGACATGGACCGCTCCATCGGCAACGCCCTCGAGACGGCCCGCTCCTTCTTGCAGGAGAACCCGTGAAGAAGCTCTTCATAATCGACCTCATGCCCTTTCTATACAGGGGACATTTTGTGTTTCTGCGCAATCCGCGCATGACGTCCTCCGGACTCAATGTCTCCGCTCTCTTCGGCTTCGCGAACGGCGTCACATCGATTCTCGCCGAGCACAAGCCCACGCACGCCGTGCTGGCGATGGATCCCTCTGGCCCCACCTTCCGCCACAAGGCGTACCCGCCCTACAAGGCGCAGCGCGAGAAGATGCCCGAAGACCTCGCCGCCAACATCCCATACGCCTTCGAGCTCGCCGAAGCCCTCGGCCTGCCAGTGCTGCGCATGGACGGCTTCGAGGCCGACGACGTAATGGGAACTCTCGCCGTCAAGGCGGCGGCGGAAGGGTTCGACGTGTACTGCGCCACGCCCGACAAGGACGCCGCACAGCTCGTCGCGCCGCGCATCAACCTCTTTCGTCCTGGCCACGGAAAGGACGCGCCGGAAATCTACGACGTCGAGAAGGTGAAGGCCCACTGGAACCTCTCGTCTCCTTCGCAGATGATCGACTATCTTGCCCTCGCAGGTGACACGGCGGACAACATTCCGGGCATTCGCGGCGTCGGCGAGAAGACGGCCGCTTCGCTTCTCGCGCAGTACGGCACAGTTGAGGAGATCGTGGCCCACGCTTCCGAGCTGAAGGGCAAGCTTGCCGAGAAGGTGGCTGCAGGTGCCGAAGACGCGAAGATGTCCAAGTTCCTCGCGACGATCCGCACGGACGTTCCTATCGAGCCCGACTGGTCCGCATACAAACGCGGAGAACTTGACTCTGAGAAGGTGGCCGCCGTATGCGCCAAGTACGAGCTCGGCCAGCTAGCCCGTCGTCTTCTCGGCGACAGCTTGTCCAAAGCCACGAACCACGAACCCCGAATCACGAACCACGAAACCCGAAACTTCGAAACCCTTTCATCTTGGCCCCACACCTACACGCTCGTCAAAACCGAAGACGAGGCGCGTGCACTTGCCGATGTTCTCGCCGCCGCTCCCAAGTTCGCGTTCGACACCGAGACAACTGGCACCAACCCACACACAGCCGACCTCGTTGGCATGAGCTTCGCCACAGAGCCAGGCCGCGCGTGGTACGTCTCGGTTCCACGGACTTCGGACTTCGGACTTCGGACTTCGAACTCTGAACTTCGAACTTCGAATCTCGAGCCCGCCGACGATCTGTTCGCCTTCGCTGCCGCCAACCTCGAGACTTCGAAACCCGAACCCCGAACCCCGAACCACGAGCCACGAACCACGAGCCTCGAACCACGAACCACGAGCCACGAACCACGAACCACGAAAAAGGGCGTCCTCCTCGAGCGCACCGTCAAGGTCGTGACGAAGGACAAGGGCACTTT
>JAFUDL010000178.1 GCA_017459225.1 Kiritimatiellia bacterium | reverse complement strand
GACGGTGACGCTCGAGTAGGACGGCGTGGAGGCCACGATGAAGCTCGGCGAAGGTTCTGACGGATCGAAGGGCTGAAAGGGTCCCTCAGGTGTAGCAGGACGCATTGGTGGGGGAAGGCCCATGATGGGCGGCATGGGCCGTGGCATGGGTGGCGGCATGATGGGCCGCGGCATGGGTCGTGGCAGTGGCGGGATGACTTCCGCCGGCGGCATGAACGGCATGCCGCCCGCCAACGAGACTGGCAGCGACGCGCTCGCTCGCCTGCGCGCGCTCCGTGCGCAGAAAGAGGCCGAGAGACAGGCCGAGAACGCGCGCTTGACGTCTGCGGCCGAGCTTGCACGCCAGGAGGCCGCCGCGGAGCGCGAGAAGGCGGCTGCTGAACGCGAGAAGGCCGCCGCCGCACGAGAGCAGCAGATGGAGGCTATTCGCCAGATCCAGGAGGAGATGCGCCGCAGGCGCGAGGCGGAGGAGCAGCAGAAGGCCGAGGCGCAGCAGCAACAGCAGCATCAACCGCAGCCAGAGTCGTAAAGGGAGGGTTGTCGGCCATGACAAGAACAACGCTTGAGATGTTCCGCGAGGAGCTGCTGGCGACGGGTGAATACCACACTCCGCCCGAGCGGCGCGCTGCGACGACGCGAAAGCCGGGCTCATTCACCACGCTGGGATTCACATGGAGCGTGTTCAGCGTGTTCCCGCGGTGCGCGGTGTCGGAATGCCTCGGAACGCTCAGCACCGACAAGTGGGCGCACTACTGCTTCTATTCGCTGCGCAAGGCCGAGAGCTACGGCACGAGCGTGCACGCCGAGGGATGGAACTTCCGCAAGGAGCAGAATGGGCCGGTGGTGTATCTGGCGAACCACATGTCCACTCTCGAGACGATTATGCTGCCGTTCGTGCTCTTGACGTACGGGCCGTTCAACGTGGTGGTGAAGCAGTCGCTCTCGCATCTGCCGGGCCTCGAGAAGGCCGCCGCGCACATGGGGCTCGTGCCCATCGGCAGGAAGAGCCCGCGCGAGGACCTCATGACGATCTTCGACGTCGGCGTGAAGCGCATCAGGGAGGGCAATTCCGTTCTGATATTCGCGCAAGGCACGCGCCAGAGCGTCTTCGCGCGCAAGGGCTGGAGCTCGATCGGGGCGAAGCTCGCCGAGAAGGCGGGCGTGCCGGTGATTCCGATTGCGGTGAAGACCGACATCCAGCCTACGCGTCCCGACGGCAAGGGCTTGTTCAAGGACTTCGGCGCCGTCGATCCCTCGAAGGAAATCCGCCTCGCGTGTGGTCCCGTGCTGAACGGCACCTCCAAGGAGATGACGCAGGCGTCGTTCGACTGGATAAAGGCCAAACTTGATTCCTGGGGATTGCCTACGGAAGGGTGAGAAGGTTGAGGGTTTGAAAGTTTGAGAGTTTGAAGGTTTGAGAGTTTGAAGGTTTGAAAGTGTGAAAGTGTGAAGGTGAAATGAACTACGCTGAATGGAATGGTTTCAAGGGCGGACGCTGGGAGAAGGAGATCAACGTCGCCGAGTTCGTGCGTTTGAACTACCGTCCGTACGACGGCGACGAGAAGTTCCTCGCGCCCGCCACCGAGGCTACGGAAAAGCTGTGGACGAAGCTGCAGGATCTGCAGAAGGAGGAACGCACCAAGGGCGGCGTGCTCGACATGGATACGGACGTTGTTTCGTCCATCACATCCCACGCCCCCGGCTATCTCGACAAGTCCCTCGAGAAGATCGTGGGCCTGCAGACGGACAAGCCGCTCAAGCGCGCGTTCATGCCATACGGCGGCATCAAGATGGCCGAGGAGGCTCTCACCACCTACGGCTACACTCCCAACCCCGAGCTGCACCGCATCTTCACCGAGTTCCACAAGACGCACAACCAGGGCGTGTACGACGCGTACACCCCCGAGATGCGCATGGCCCGCAAGAACAAGATCGTCACCGGCCTGCCCGACACATACGGACGCGGCCGCATCGTGGGCGACTACCGCCGCGTGGCCCTCTACGGAATCGACAGGCTTATAGCCGGCAAGGAGCACGACCTGCCGATGTGCGGCGTGGGGTCGATGCCCGAGGACGTCATCCGCGGCCGCGAGGAGGTGGCCGACCAGATACGCGCCCTCAAGGCGATGAAGGTGATGGCCGCGAGCTACGGCTTCGACATATCGCGCCCCGCGCGCAACGCGCAGGAGGCGGTGCAGTGGACGTACTTCGGCTATCTCGCCGCGATCAAGACGCAGAACGGCGCAGCGATGTCCATCGGCCGCATCTCCACGTTCCTCGACGTGTACATAGAGCGCGACCTTGCCGCTGGCGTTCTCGACGAGCGCGTCGCCCAGGAGCTCATCGACCATCTCGTCCTCAAGTTCCGCATGGTGAAGTTCGCGCGCATCCCATCGTACAACGAGCTCTTCAGCGGCGATCCCGTGTGGGCCACGATCAACCTCGGCGGAATGTGCGAGGACGGCCGCTCGATGGTGACGAAGAACGACTTCCGCATTCTTCACACGCTTGAGACGATGGGTCCCTCGCCGGAGCCAAACCTCACCGTCCTATACTCGCAGCGCCTGCCGAAGTCGTTCCGCGAGTACGCGGCGAAGGTGTCGATCGACACGAGCTCCGTCCAGTACGAGAACGACGACGTGATGCGCCGCGTGTGGGGCGACGACTATGCGATCTGCTGCTGCGTCTCGGCCACGAAGACGGGCAAGGAGATGCAGTTCTTCGGCGCGCGCGCGAACCTAGCAAAGTGCCTGCTATACGCGATCAACGGAGGCGTGGACGAGAAGACGCACCTGCAGGCGGGGCCTGAGCTGCGTCCCATCACCTCGGACGTGCTCGACTACGACGAGGTGATGCACCGCTACGAGCAGATGATGGACTGGCTCGCCGGCCTCTACGTGCACACGCTCAACCTCATCCACTTCATGCACGACAAGTACTACTACGAGGCCGCGCAGATGGCCCTCATAGACACCGACGTGCAGCGCACCTTCGCCACCGGCATAGCGGGATTCTCGCATGCGGTGGATTCTCTCAGCGCAATCCGATACGCCAAGGTCCACGTGGTGCGCGACGAGAGCGGCCTTGCCGTGGACTACCGCGTGGAGGGCGACTTCCCCCGCTACGGCAACGACGACGAGCGCGCCGACGAGATCGCCGAGTGGCTGCTCGTGGAGTTCATGCGCAAGGTGAAGAGCCACCACACCTACCGCAACGCGATGCCCACCACTTCCATCCTCACCATCACATCGAACGTGGTGTACGGCAAGGCGACGGGCTCGATGCCCGACGGTCGCCCCGCAGGCGAGCCGCTTTCGCCCGGCGCGAACCCCGCGTACGGAGCCGAGAAGAACGGTCTTCTCGCGTCGCTCAACTCCGTCGCCAAGCTCCCATACGAGTACGCGCTAGACGGCATCTCGAACACGCAGACCATACATCCCTCGGCTCTCGGCAATTCGGAGGAGGAGCGCGTGCACGCGCTTGTGTCGGTGCTGGACGGCTACTTCGCCCAGGGCGCGCACCATCTCAACGTGAACGTGTTCGGCACCGAGAAGCTAATGGACGCGATGGAGCATCCCGAGAAGCCCGAGTACGCCAACTTCACCATCCGCGTCTCCGGCTACGCCGTGAAGTTCATCGACCTCACGCGTGAACAGCAGCTCGACGTGATCCGCCGCACCTGCCACAAGGTTCTGTAGCCGCGTCAGACAACAACGAAAGATACGGATTGTCCATGAAAAAGATCGTTCTTGCATTCGGTCTCGCCGTCGCGTTCGCGGCGGGCGCGGCCATGCCCGTCCAGTTCAAGGTCGAGACCGACCATGCCGACTGCCTCTACCGCTGCGGAGAGAAGGCGTCGTTCACAGTCACCGTCACGGGGCCGGGCGGACAGAAGCTCGCCGCCGGGAGTTTCAATGCGAAGCTCGACAACTTCGGCGAGAAGGTCCTGGCGGAGAAGCGCGTGGATCTTGCGCAGGGCAACCCGTTCACGATTGCCGCCGCGAAGGACACCCCTGGCTTCATGCGCCTCTCCATCGATGCGGACGCGCAGGCGTTCACGCTGCCAAAGACGGCCGGGCAGGGCACGTTCCACTGGGGCGTCGCATACGAGCCCGAGAAGATCCGTCCCGGCGCGGAGAATCCCGCGGACTTCGATTCGTTCTGGGCAGATGCCGTCCGCAAGTTGGACAAGACGGTGCCCGAGGACGCGCGGCTGGAGAAGATCGGCCCCAAGAGCACGGCAGGCCACACGTACTACCGCATCAGCTTCGCCTCGCACGGCGGGCGGCGCGTGTGGGGCTGGCTCAACATGCCCGCAGGCAAGGGACCGTTCCCCGTGCGCGTGAACGTGCCGGGAGCAGGCTTCGGCGCTAAGGGCACGGGCGTCTCCGACAAGGAGATCACGCTCACCATGAACGTGCACTCCTATCCCCAGCCCGATACCGACGCCGCGCGCCAGGCCGCGTACAAGGCGCAGGACGAGAAGTACGCCACGCCGTGCGGTGTGGCGCGCTACTGTCAGGCCGGCATCCACCTTTCGCGAGAGGACTACTTCTACTACGCCTCTCTCCTTGGCATCAACCGCGCGGTCAACTGGCTTTGGCGTCAGCCGCAGACCGACCGCCGCAACTTCACCTACTCAGGCACGTCTCAGGGCGGCGGATTCGGGTTCATGCTCACGGGGCTCAACGGACACTTCACGAAGAGCTGCATCTTCGTGCCCGCCATCACCGACCTGCTCGGCTCGCGCCACGAGAACCGCCAGAGCGGCTGGCCTCGCATCATCGAGGCGCAGAAGCCCGAGAACCGCGCAGCCGCCGAGAAGAACGCGCCCTATTTCGACGGCGTCAACTTCGCCGCGCGGATCACCTGTCCCGTGCGCGTGGTCGTGGGCTTTGCGGACTGCGTCTGCGCCCCGGCTGGCGTCTACGCCGCCTACAACCTCATTCCCTCCAAGGACAAGAAGATCATACACGGCATCGGCATGGGACACCGCGTCTACCCCCAGTTCTACAAAGAGCTCGGCAAGTGGCAGCGCTAGCCGGCCTCACGCGCGAACAGCAGCTCGACGTGATATGCCGTACCTGCCACAAGGTTCTGTAGCCGGGATAATAAGCCCGGTCTTGCCTTTGTTGTAGTAAGGTAGACGCTTGCCGAAACTCCCACTTCATCTCCCAAGTGGCTCTTCCTTTTACAAAGAGCCACTCGGAGAACGGGCATCTTGCCCGTTGCGTTAGGTCACCACGAGGCGCGCCGCATGGTGGGGCGAGGCGTCCCGCTGAGCCGCCGCAAATCCCGTTTCCCCGTGTAGGGAAGTCAAACCCTCCGTGTAGGGAGAGCGCTCCCCCCGTGTAGGGAG
>JAFUDL010000177.1 GCA_017459225.1 Kiritimatiellia bacterium | reverse complement strand
GCCGAGCGCGCCCTCGCCGCGCAGTCCGCCGCCGTCGGAGTGGCCACCAGCATGCTCTTCCCCAAGTTCTACATCAACGGCTCGCTCGGCCTCGACAGCGTGGAGGCTGCGAAGTTCTTCCGGCGCGACTCTTTCCTCGCCTCGATCGGCCCGAGCTTCAGCTGGCCGATCTTCCAGGGCGGCAACCTGATCGCGAACGTCAAGAAGGCGGAGTCGAAGATGAACGAGCTCGCCCTCGCGTATGAGCTCGCGCTGCAGCGCGCCGTGGAGGAGACGCGCAACGCATACAGCGCCTACACGCAGGAATACCACCGCTACCAGTCGCTCCAGGGCGCCGTGGCGGCGGCGCGCGCGGCGGTGGACATCTCGAAGGACCTCTACAAGAACGGGCTCAAGGACTTCAACAACGTGCTCGACGCGCAGCGCTCCCTTCTCACCCTCGAGGAGGCGCTCGTGATCAGCCGAGGCTCTATATCCACTGACCTCATCGCCCTCTACAAGGCCCTAGGCGGGGGCGTGGAACCCCCTCCCCCGGAAAAGTCCGCCGAGGTGACCGAATAAAATTTTTCCATTTTCCCATTGCCAAATCGACGAAATTACTTTATTATTATAAGCCGTGAAGGCCCGCACAAGGTTGGCTCGCCTTCACAAGGAAGTTCAAACGAGGTTTAAAAAAGATGAACAAGGCATTGCATGCGCTCGTGTACCTGATCCTCGCGGTCTCGGTGGCCGCTCTGTATTTCGAGTACAATCTGTACGGAAAGAAGGAGCTGCTGAAGAGTCGCAACCGTCAGTTGGAGGATTGTCTGGTTACGCTCTCGAAGACGATCGAGAAGGCCGACCCAGCAAAGCCCGTCACTGTGCCGGAGGCGCGCAAGGATGTCTCGCAGATCGAGGCGAAGGCCGTGGAGTCGCCCGAGACGGAGAATCTGCTCGAGGACTATCCCGCCCAGCTCGAGGAGCAGAATCTCGAGAAGCTGAACTGGGGCGACACGGAGCGCGTTCAGTCGCGCAAGCTCTACAAGCTTGACGCCGAGGGCAACAAGATTCCCGACGCGGCCAATCCCGGCGACTTCGTGAAGAAGGGTCCCGGCACCGCGCAGGAGCTGCTCGACAAGATCGTTGACCGTGCCAAGGCCCAGCAGACCACGTTGAACAACACCCGCGCCGAACTCGCCAATGTCCGCGCCAAGCTTGAGAAGCTAGTCACCGACTTCAACAAGCTTCCGCCCGAGATGCGTCAGGACAAGATCACCATCGAGGAGAAGAAGAAGCAGATCGAGGAGCTCGAGGCGAAGAAGGCAGAGCTTGAGGACAACATCGGCAAGCTCAAGACGCAGATCGAGGATCTCAACGCCGAAATCAAGTCCGTGAAGGAGGAGCTCCAGGCTGCGAAGGACGAGACGGAGAAGGTGAATGAGGATCTCGCAAAGGAGAAGAAGAAAGTCGAGCATCTCCAGAAGGTCATCCAGGAGATGAACAACCGTCTCCAGGGCGGTCAGGGCCAGACCTCCGCCGGAACGAACGTGACCGCCGGCAACAAGGGCAAGATCGTGGATCTCAATACTACGTACATGTACGCCGTCATCGAGTTCACCGACGACGCCATGAAGGAGCTTCTCGGCCCCGAGCGCAATGGCGTTCTTCCGCAGATCGAGATGGGCATCCGCCGCAAGGGCTTCAATGGCCCCGCCGGAGAGTTCGTTGGCCGCGTGCGTCTGCGCCAGTGCGTGGCGGGCAAGAACTTCGTCATCGCCGACGTTCTCGGCGACTGGCAGCAGGCTGAGGCCCAGAAGGGCGACGATGTGTTCAGCGAATAACACCCGCTCGGCTTGGCGTTGGGCGTGCGCGCTAGCGTGCGCCCTCGCCGTCGGCCTTCTCGCCGGATGCATAGCCGACACGGCGGAGGATTCAAATCTGCCGTGGTCGTCGAACAAGGGCTGGGAGGGAATGGGACCTGTTCCCGCATCGTTCACAGACCGCTATGATTGAGAACGAAAGTTTTGTGCAGAACGAAGTCGGCGTCCGTTTGGACGCCGCTTTGTTTTCCCGCTATCCCACCTCCACGCGCGCCTTCTGCCGCGAGGCGTGCGCGGCTGGCGATGTGCTGGTGAACGGCCGCCCCGCGATCAAGGGCATGAAGCTGCACGGCGGCGAGACCGTGCTTGTGAAGGCGCTCGCCGAGGAATGCGACAACCGCGTTGCGCCCGACAGGTCCGTGCCGATCGAGACCGTATTCGAAGACGATTCTCTCCTCGCCTTCGACAAGCCCTCTGGTCTTCCCGTGCAGCCTCTCTCCCGCACCGAGCTCGGTACGCTCATGAACGGCGTCGTGGCGCGCCACCCCGAATGCGCCCCGCTTGGCGACAGGCCCCTCATGGCTGGCGCGGTGCATCGCATTGACGCCGACACTTCCGGACTCGTCCTCGTTGCACGCACCGCCGAGGCGTTTGAGCGCTTGCGCGCGCAGTTCGCCGCACAGACGGTGCAAAAGACATACCTCGCCCTTGTGGAGGGATCGGTTGCCGTTGGAGGCACGCTCGAGAACAACCTCGTGCACGATCCCACTCTTCCCTTCTGCAGGATGATAGACGTTTCCCGCGCCCGCGCCAAGGTGCGCGCCGCGCCGATGCGCGCCGTCACGAACTTCTCCCCCATTGCCATCACGCGCCGCGGCAACGCCGACCTGACACTCCTCGAGGTCACGATCTTCACAGGCGTCACCCATCAGATCCGCGCACAGCTCGCGCTCGCGGGAATGCACATCGTGAACGACAGGCTCTACGGCGCATTCGCCGTGGAGGGGCAGCAGGGACACTGCCTGCATGCGCTCGCCGCGCGCTTCGAGCATCCGCTCACCGGTGAGCCGGTGGAGATCCGCACGCGCTACCCAAGATGGGCTGCGTTCGCCACATGAAGGAACTTGCGCCAACG
>JAFUDL010000176.1 GCA_017459225.1 Kiritimatiellia bacterium | reverse complement strand
GTAGGCCTCGTCGATGAAGAGGATGCCGCCGACTGCCGAGTCGATGAGCTTGTTCGTCTTGAGCGCGGTCTGCCCTGCGTATGCGGCCACGAGTCCGGAGCGGTCGGTCTCCACGAGGTGGCCTCTGTCGAGAATCCCCAGCGCGCGGAACGCCTTTGCGATGATCCGCGCGACGGTTGTCTTGCCTGTGCCGGGGTTGCCTGTGAAGACGAAGTTGTAGCTCATGGTCGGCGCCTCAATTCCCTGCGCCTCGCGCATCTTGTTCGCGCGGCAGGTGGCGATGAGGCGTTGTACTTCATCCTTGACGTTCTGCATTCCGGTGAGGCCGTTCAGCTCCTTGAGCACTCCTTCGATCGAGGGTGCACGCACGTCGGCGGCGCGCTCGTCCAGGCCGAGGTCGGCGAGCTCGAGAGTCGAGATTGCATCACCCTCCAGCTTGCCTGCGGCGGCGAGGCGGTCCGCCTGGCGGCCTGTCGCGTCCTCGAAGAGCTGGCGAACGAAGCGCGCGTTTCCGAACGTCTTGTCGCGACGGCGTGTGAGCTTTGCGATCGCATCGTCGAGCCCCGACTCGAGCTCTTTAGATAGCGTGTATTTGTTCTTCGCGGCGATCGAACGGAAGATGCGCGCGAGCTCCTTTGCGGTGTAGTCTGCAAATTCGATCTTTATTCCGAAGCGGCTTGAGAGGCCCGAGTTCGCGCCGAGGAAGTCGCGCATTTCGTCCGTGTAGCCTGCGGCGATCACGATGAGCTTGCCGCGTTCGTCCTCCATGCGCTTGAGTAGGGTGGCGATGGCCTCCTTGCCGTAGTCGTCGTTATCCGATGTGCACAGCTGGTACGCCTCGTCCACGAACAGCACTCCGCCGGGCGCATTCTCGCTGGCCGCGCGCCGTTCCGCCGCGGTGAGCTCGCGCTCCTTGCCGCTGGAGTCTAGCTTCTTCGGTATGCCTACGGCCTCGTCTATCTTTCCATTCGTCTTGACGGCCGTCTCGCCCATGTATTTCCCCACGAGCCCCGAGCGGTCCACCTCCACGAAGTTGCTGCCTTTCACGATTCCGAGCGCGCGGAAAATGCGCGCCACGATGCGCGCCACGGTGGTCTTGCCCGTTCCTGGGTTGCCGGTGAACACCATGTGCAGCGAACGCGGGGCGGCGGGGAGCCCTTTCGCGCGGCGTGCGGCGTCCACCTTCTCCTTGTTGACGATCTTCCGTATTTCCGCCTTTACGCCCTCAAGGCCCACGAGCGCGTCGAGGTCCTCAAGCGCCTTCTTGAGCTCTGCTTCCGCGTCGTATGGCGGCTCGGGCGTCTTTGGAGCCTTGGTGGACTGCACGGCCGCCGGCTTGCCGTCATCCGCCTTCTCCCCGTCGCCTTCCTTCTCGGAGTCGAGCTTCACCGTGAGCGCGAGCGCGATCACGCCGATCATCACAGCCGGACCCAGAAGCCGCTCAAGCCATCCACCTGACAAATCCAGCGCGTGCAGCACAAATCTCAGCACTGCAGTCGGCACCGCCAGAATCATGGCCCAGGCAATGGCGTTGATCAGCTTCCCCTCGCCGAACGCCATTCCGAACGCCACCAGGATGGCCACCTGCGTAAGGCAGCCGATGGCCATGTCAACCTTCCAGCCATGCGAAGGCTTCGTCTTGTTTTCTTCTGCAGTGCTCATGCGTGATCCCCGTGGTTTCTCGCGGCTTCGTTGCCGTCTGCACGTATTGTACCAAATATGAATCGCCGTTGCAATTGCCGCCGGCTGTGGTATAATATTACTCATGCAAATAACAGAGATACTTGCCAGAAACGCAAAGGAGTGGCCGAACGACGTCGCTCTCGTCGAGATCAACCCGCAGGAGCTCGAGAACCGCCACACCACCTGGCGCGAGTATTCGCTCATCGAGTCCAGCCCCGTCGAGGCCTTTCGTAGCGAAATCACGTGGGGCGAGTTCAACGAGAAGGCGAACCGCTTCGCGAACTTTCTTCTCAGCCGCGGACTCAAGAAGGGCGACAAGGTTGCCATCCTGCTCATGAACTGCCTCGAGTGGCTGCCCATCTACTTCGGCGTGCTGCGCGCCGGCTGCATGGCCGTGCCGCTCAACTTCCGCTACACCGCGGACGAGATAAAGTACTGTCTCGAGCTCGCCGATGCCGACGCCCTTGTCTTCGGTCCAGAGTTCATCGGACGCGTTGAGCAGATCATCGACCGCATTCCCCGCGCGAAGCTGCGCCTCTACGTGGGCGACGACTGCCCCACCTTCGCCGAGTCGTACCGCAACCTCGTTAGCTACTGCTCCTCCCGCACGCCCTCAATCCCCCTCGACGACGATGACGAGGCCGCCATCTACTTCAGCTCCGGCACTACAGGCTTTCCCAAGGCCATCATCCTCCAGCACCACGCCCTCATGCATTCCTGCCGCGTGGAGCAGGCGCACCACGGCCAGACGAAGAACGACGTCTTCCTCTGCATCCCGCCACTATACCACACCGGCGCCAAGATGCACTGGTTCGGCAGCTTCCTCGTGGGCGGCAAGGCCGTGCTCCTCAAGGGCGTGAAGCCCGAATGGATCCTGCGCGCCGTCAGCGAGGAGAAGTGCACGATCGTGTGGCTGCTCGTGCCCTGGGCGCAGGATGTTCTCGACGCCATCGAGCGCGGCGACGTGAAGCTCTCCGACTACACGCTCGGCCAGTGGCGGCTCATGCACATCGGCGCACAGCCCGTTCCGCCAGCCCTCATCAAGCGCTGGAAGACAGTCTTCCCCCACCACGATTACGACACCAACTACGGGCTTTCGGAATCCACCGGACCCGGTGCCGTCCATCTCGGCATCGAGAACGTGGACCATGTTGGCGCAATCGGCATCGCCGGCTACGGCTGGCAGACGAAGATACTCCGCCCCGACGGCTCGGAAGTCGCTCCCGGCGAAGTGGGCGAACTCGCCCTCAAGGG
>JAFUDL010000175.1 GCA_017459225.1 Kiritimatiellia bacterium | reverse complement strand
TCTGCTATGCTGCCTCCCGAACCCCTTGATGGGTTGTATTCCACCCGTGAGGCTCTGCCGATGCGACGCGAGGGCTTTAGCCGAAAGGTTAAAGCCCCTTGCATTTTTGAAACGCCATGAAAAAGACGATTGTTTACATAGACGGCTACAACCTGTACTTCGCATTCTCCCTTGCGTCGCGCACGGCGATTTGTTGGTATTTTTGTCGATCTCCACCTTACGAAGGGGGCACCGGGATGCGGGGAAAGGACTCCGCATGAGTGGCAAGATTCGCGTCTCGCCACTCTCTCTTCTTTATTCCGCCGATCATGAACGGAAGAACCTTGAGCATCTTTGTCGACGAGTCCTGCAACTTCAGTCTGCCTGACCGCGAGTCCTGTTTCAAAAGTCCCCTTGCGCCGATAATTATATGGCTCAAGGTGCGACCATTATCCCATATCCCTCCGCCTACGTCAATTCTTGGAGATCTGGACTATCCCCAAACTGTAAAACGGCTGGCGAGGCGACCCCGCGCCGAGCTGGCGCGCAGATGCCTGTCGTCATTGGTTTCGCCGCACTACGGCATTTCTGGGCACGTCTACTGTAGTGCCAGTTCAAGCTGGCACGGATATTCCGGCTCCTCGTCCGGCCCGTCGAGGCCGTTCCACCTGCCGTGGCGCGCGAACAGTCGGCAGACGCCGTCGGCTATGGCGTAGAAGAAGAACTCCGGCACCTCGAACATGCGCCTGGACACGCGCTTGACGTGGTCCGCGAGCACGGCGAGCTTCTCGCGCAGGCCGAGCCACGCCATGGCGAAGTACGCCACCGCGAGGACGATGGCGACCATGGCCTTGAGGCGGTCGTACCTGAGCAGCCGCACGTCCTCGATCTCGTACGCCTGCTTCACGAACCGTATCGTCTCCTCCACGCGCCAGCGCGTGAGATAACCCTCCACGACCTGCTGGAGGCTTCTGCGGGACCGGGCCGCGCGGAGCGTGGTCAGCAGCATCATCGGCTTCTCGCTCCCGGGCCACTTCACGACCACCAGGCGCAGCTCCACGCCCGGATGGTCCGGCAGACGGACGGGCAGCGAGCCGTACTCGATCGGCACCACCAGCTCCCTGCCGTGGCTCTTGAACGTCACGCGCTGGTGGTATTTCATCTCGCAGTCCCCGGCGAGGTCCTCGGCGAGGCGCTTGCCGTTCCAGTGCAGCAGATGCCGGTCTCCGACGAGCCGGACGATGAAGTCAAGCCCCTCGGCGATGAAGAAGTCGAAGAGCCAGTTTCCGTCCCCGCCCCTGTCGTACACGTATATGCCGCGCTTCCCGCACTCCCTGGCGACATCCCTTATCACGCCGAGGACCTTGTCGTTCTCGCTCGTGAACCCGTCCTCCTTCGCGGACCACATCGTCATGCGCAGCGGCACGATCCTGCGGCTCATGCTCGGGGTGGCCGTGGCGAAGCACAGGTCGTAGCCGAGGTTGTCGCCCACGCGGCCCTTGCTCCCGTCCCACACCTTCGCAAGAAACGGCATCCCGCCCTCCTGCGCGTACGGCTTCTGGATGTCCGAGGGGTCTATCGAGACGACCGTGTCGTCGTGGACGCAGGCGGCCCCGTGCGCCAGCACCGCGTCCCGCACCGTCTCGTCCAGCTTTGCCGCCAGAAGGTGCCGCGACAGCCTCTCCTCGGTCTTCTTCAGCAGGATGTCCTCGTCGAGCTCGCGGGCGATCCGGCTGAGGACTGTCGTCTGGCCCGCCTGTATCCCGAAAAACATCTGCCCAAGGAACTCTTTCTGAAGTTTCGGCACGTGGGGGAAAACTATCCCCACGAATCTCTTAAGTTGTTCTCGCAATCTGTGCGCGGCTGTGGTATCATTCATGTCGGCTTCCTTTCAGTGGTTTTTGTCACCCCGTATTATACGGGTTTCACCGAATGGAAGCCACTACTTTATCTCGGAAGCGCATATTTCACGGCAAGCGCTGGAATGCGTGGCATTCTGTCCGCCATGGCGCACGGCGGCAAGTGGCACCGCATGCGAATTTCGTGGATTTCGGCGGGAACCGACAAAGCCACGAGGCGCAACGAAACGGCACAACCGCACATTATCGCCAGAAAACGCACCATTTGTCAGTTGTCTCACGGCGCATCGCGCGCCTCAAGGAAAAATGGGGAAAGTCCAGGCTAAAAATGACCAGCCGGATTCCGCTCGGCATGTAGGCGAAGGTGCTATTTCGGGGGACATGATGCGAAACCCCTAGGAATCCGCATAGGAGGAGGTGCTTCTCGCGCGCGGAGAGCGTGGCCGTGGCGGGCCGACAACCTATCCACGACATCCCCATCCTGCCACGGCCAAACAGGGTTTTATGAATTGCCTCTGACAATAAAACCCCTAATCTTTGCGATTGCAGGGGCCAGAGACGCTCGCGCTCCGTTGCGGCAGGCGATGACGAGGGTGTACTCTCCAGGCTCTGGCGGCTCTGCGAACACACAATCTATCGTCTGACTGTCACTGCGCTCCACAATTGCGGTGGCAACCATCTTTCCAGTCTCCTGATCTGCAAGCCATACGCCTTCATCCGGATTGTCGGG
>JAFUDL010000013.1 GCA_017459225.1 Kiritimatiellia bacterium | reverse complement strand
TCTGGTGCTTGGCGATCACCATCTCCGCAAGCACGCGCCCGGCGTCGACGAGATGGTCCATGTGCACGCGCTCGCGCATGTACACGTTGGCAGCGTTCTGCAGCTTTGCCTCCACGGCGAAGCTCACCACCATGGCCGAGATGATGGCGATCGTCCAGATCACCATCACCAGCGCAGACCCCGCGCGCGCGCCGCAGGGGACGCATCTTTCAGCCTTGCCTTTCATCGTCTGCCGAAGATTATACCATATTTCGGGCGCATTGTGCGCGAAATACAGGCCTGACGGAACATGCCGCCCAACTACCCGGCTATTGACTACATGAACGTTTTATGAGAAAATCTCACCATCTTCAACAACGCAAAGAAGCAGATTCCGTCAAAATGAACTTCATTGCAGCAGACGCAGACTACAACCAGGCCGACACTGTGCTGTTCGGCGCGCCATACGACTCCACCACGAGCTTCCGCCCGGGCACGCGCTTCGGGCCGCCGGCCATGCGCACCGAGTCGTTCGGAATCGAGACCTACTCTCCGTACCAGAACAAGGACCTTGAAACCGACGCGCGCGTTCACGACTCGGGCGACCTCGAACTCCCCTTCGGCGCGCCCGACCGCGCACTCGAAATGATCGAGGCACGCGCCGCCGCGATTCTCGACGACGGCAAGATCCCCTTCCTTCTCGGCGGCGAACATCTCGTCACCCTCGGGGCGGTGCGCGCGGCCGCGAAGCGCTTCCCCGACCTGCGCATCATCCACTTCGACGCGCATGCCGACCTGCGCGAGGACTACCTTGGCGTCAAGCTCTCGCACGCCTGCGTCATCCGCCGCTGCCACGACATCCTCGGCGACAACCGCATCTGGCAGTTCGGCATCCGCTCCGGCACGCGCGACGAATTCGCCTTCATGCGCAACGGGCACGTCACAACCGAACCGTTCACCGCAAAGTCGCTTCCCTCGCTCTCCTTCCCCGCAGATGCGCCCGTCTACCTCACGATCGACATGGACGTGCTCGACCCCTCCGAATTTCCCGGAACCGGCACGCAGGAAGCAGGCGGCCTCCGCTTCACGGAACTGCTAGACGCCGCACTCGACGTGCTCGGGCGCTTCAACGTGGTGGCGCTGGACAACGTGGAGCTTTCGCCACCGCTCGACTCTTCGGGACGCTCCACCGCGCTCGCCTGCAAGTTCCTGCGCGAGGAGCTGCTGGCGCTCAGAACGCGCTGAGCGCCATCCCGCGAGGCAACTCCGCGTCACTCCACCACGATGCGGAAACCAACGTCGTACACCGGCGCGTACGGACGGTACGCCCTGCGGAACGACGCCGTGGCGAGCTTCGGCCGCGAATACCACGAGCCTCCTCGCACCACGCGCCTCTCGTCTCCGCCCGGCGCGTTGCGCCCGTCATCCGCCACGTACGGATACGGCGCGTACTTGGACTGCGTCCACTCCCACACGTTTCCGTGCATGTCGTAGAGCCCCCACGGATTCGGCTTCCACTTTCCGCTCTTCTCCTCGAGGAACGCGCCGTCGTTCACGTTGTGCGCCTGCGGCACCCAGTTGTCGAAGAGGTTCTCGGTGTTTCCGTAGCGGGCCTTCACCCGGTCCTGCTCGTAGGGGTTGCCGGCGTAGTCGGATAGCGAGATGTCGGCGAGATTGGCGTACTTGGCGAAGTCGTCCGCCACGCCGCCCCACCAGAACGGCTTGTCCGACCCGGCGCGCGCGGCCCATTCCCATTCGGCCTCGGTCGGCAGGCGCACTGTGCGACCCGTCTTCTTCGAGAGCCATTCGCAGAACGCGACGGCCTTCTGCCAGTTCACGCGCACCACCGGAAGATCGTCGCCGTTTACGTCGTATCCCGTCACGCCGAACTGGTAGCCGTGACGCGACTCGCAGCGGCTGTCGTGCTTCGGGTCGAACTGGCGGAACTCGCGGTTGGTGATCTCCCTCGCGCCGATCATGAAAGGCTTCACCGCCACCTGCGCCGCGGGATGCTCGTCGCGCGGGCCCTTAGCCTCGTTCCTGCCCATCACGAACGAACCTCCCGGAACCGCCACTAACGCGATCTCAACGCCGTCGGCGAGCTTGATCGCCGACGCGGGCGCGGCCGGTTTCGTCGCCGGGTCGAAAGGCCAGCCGTCTATTTTCAGCGGCGCGCCGTCTACCGGTTTCTTCTTCGCGCTCAGCTCGTCCTTCAGGACTGGCGGCGGCGTCTCAATCTCCTCGTGGTTCATCCTCACGCCCAGATACAGCGCGCGGCGCTCCTCGCGCAGCTTCTCCCTGCCGAGCGCCTCCTTGCCCACGATCGTCTGCCAGCGCCCGTGGTAGGGCGTGTTGAAGTCGATCCACGTTATGAGCCTGTCGCGCGCCTCCTCCGAGAGCTTCACGCCGTGGTGGCCCTTGTCGAGCATCATCATGAGCTCGGTCGTCTCGGCATGCCACTCCATCGGCTCGAAGAGATGGATGTCGCTCTCGATGCCGGGATGGCGCACGAACCTGACAAGGTTGAAGTACGGCACGGAGAACTTGCCGCCGAACTTGTCCCACACGCGTCCATGCGCGCGGCTGTGCCAGTTGGTGACCATGCTCGTGCCGCGCAGGTCGGGCTTCCACTTCTTGTGGCCGAACATGTCCGCATGAGGCGGATCGGGCTGGTTGTGGCACCTTACGCAGAAGGCGTCCAGAACGGGCTGCACCTCGCGCACGAACTCGAAGTTGCGCTCGGGTCCGCGCCACGGGCGTATCTCCTCGAGCGGCATGTTAGCCGCCGCACGCGGCGTACGGGCGACGAAGCTCTGCTTCTCGTGGCATCCCGCGCAAGAGAGGTACTCGCCGCTGCGGGCCGTGAACCAGCTGCGCATCACCTGCAGGGACTGTCCCTCCGCGTCGAGCGGCTGCACCGCGATGGGCGTGTTGGCGGGCACCTTGAAGTAGGCGCTGCCGTCAGCGTTCACGGGCACCGTGCCGAGCGTGCGGCGCATGTCCCACGGACCGTCGAGGCCGATCGAGCCGTAGAGGCCGCCCTCGTCGCGGAAGCCGAACGTATACGTGTACAGGCGCAGGTTCTTGACCGTGCCGACCGGAATGTTCTTGAGGCCGGGCCCTTCGTAGATGTTCGCGATGTACACCTGCGCCGTGGTGGAGCCAGGCTCGATGCGGTCGGGCTGCGCGTGCGGAACGGGCGTCTTCATGAACGGCACCGGCTCGCAGAGGTCGTGGCCCGCCTCGCGCAGCAGGCATATCTCGTTGTCGAAGCGGTCGATGAGGTAGATCGAGAAGTTCCTCTCGCCCTGATTGCGGCGCGAGACGAGGAACGTGGTGTCGTCGAGCGGGTACGGATGCAGGTTCATCGGCCACGTGCCGTTGTAGAGCTGGTCGCGCACGATCGGGTCGACGGGCTTACCGTAGCCGGGCATCAGCTGCACCGCGCCTTCGCCCTCCTCGGTGCCCTTCGTGACGTCGAAGAGTCCGAGCTGGCCCATGCGCCTGAGGCCGTGGTGGCCGGTGAGCACCGCGACGAACTGCGTGGGACGGCCGGGGATCGGGCGCGCGTAGAACATGCTGTTTGGCCAGAACGAATTACTGCCGTAGAGAGCGCGCTGGTTGGTGCCGTCGGGATTGCACGTGAAGAGGATGCGCGCGTTGGCGTGCGGGAGGTCCGTGTACTCCCAGCGCAGGTACATGACGCGGCCGTCGGGCATCACTTCGGGACACCACGCGTGCTCCTGGTCGTTCGAGAGAAGCTCCATCCCGGAGCCGTCCGCATTGCAGCGGAAGAGGTTCGCCACGGGCGCGTTCCCCCATACGCACGGAACGGCGTACTTGAGCGCGGTGCATGTGAAGATGATGTGCCCGTCGGGCACGTAGCATGCGTCGTAGTGGTTGATGTCGCCCGCGTTGTCGCGCGTCACCTGGCGCACCTTGCGCGTCGCGAGGTCGAGTTCCATCACATGCCAGGCGTTGGACGCCGCCACGCCCGAGAAGAGAAGCTTCTCCGCATTCCAGTGCAGCTCCACGTCGATGATCGGGCGCCCCCCTTCCGGCTTGTACACGAGCTCCGTCTTGCCGGCCTTCGCGCCGCGCACGTCGAGGAAGCACAGCTCGTTGTCGTGGCCATTGCGCGGCAGCATCGAGTTGCTCTGCCAGTTGCACGGCAGGTGCTGGCGTCCGTTCTTGCGGCGGATGAAGAGCAGCCTGTCGAAGCTCACCGCCGGATTGAGGTCGATCATCAGCCTGCGCTTCAGCGCGTCGAGGCGTGCGAACGCCTTCTCGGCCGCCTCAACTGCGGCAAGCGACACTTTCCCTTCGAGGGATGCGACGTTGATGGATTTCTTCACATCCTCCACCTGCGCGGCCACTTCGTCAACCTTCGCCGCGAGCTCTGGATTGGCCGCCCTGCGGTGCGCGATCAGGCGGTCGATCGCCGCGAGGGAATCCTTCGCACCAGTCGCCAGGCGCTCTATGCGCTCACGCCTGGAGAAGTCGCCAGCCTCCACGCGGAACGTGCAGCTGCCCTTACCCTTCGGCGCGGTGAGCCCGCCCTTTGCCTCGAAGCGCACTGCCCCCTTCGGCACGGCGAGGATGATGCACGAGGGCGCGTGGGCCGAGATGAAACGCGTGAACGTCTCGTCGCCCACTTTCGCCTTCTTGGATCCGCCCCAGTTCACGCGGTTGCATTCGACCTTGCCCCATCCGGCATCGGAGCGAAGCATCGGGAGCGTTGTGGCGTCGACGCGCGAACCGTCCTTCATCACGAAATCAGGCTCGCACCAGATCGCCTGGTCGAAGTCGTACGTGTCGGGTCCGATCGTGGCGGTGAGCTTCACCTCCTCGGCGCCCTCCACCTTCTCCGCCACGGCCACTGCCTTCTCGGCACCCCTCACCACCGGCGTCTCGGCGGCACGCGCCGCCACGCACGCCATGACCGCAAACAGCGCCAG
>JAFUDL010000174.1 GCA_017459225.1 Kiritimatiellia bacterium | reverse complement strand
TGAACGACATGTGCTTTTCGGCAGATTGAAAATCGCCCTTCGCGATGTCTCTGCACGCCGCCAAAAACGACTCCACGTCGTTGTTCTGCACTTTGCCGGCGATTGTATCCAGCCAATCGAGATGCCCTGTCCACACGCACATCGCGGCATATTCAATCGCGCTGTACATGCCAATCGAGCCCTTGGCGCGAATGCTGACGTGGCGGTGCCAGTCCTCCATCAAAGACGAGACGTCCAGCCCCTGGCAGAATAGCACGGAAAGGAGGACGCGAAACACGAAGTCGCCTGTGCTCAATGGGAACGCCATCTTCGGAACGACATCGTCCGGACCAACCATGTTGGCGAAACGCGCCACGTTAATCCACGTCATCTCATGCAGGGACCAAGCGTCCTTCGGCATAGAATAATCTTTCCCGCCGCAAAGCAGAGAGTACAGTGCCGCCATCTTCTCCCGCTCTCTTCTCGAGTCATAGGTCCAGCTCGAAAATACGGGGCACCAGCCCTTTACCAGCGCCTCGCCAAGCAGTACGCGCGTCGCGGACATGTCGAGCGAGCGCATCACCTTGAATCGACGCGACGTCACCGTCTTAGGGGCGAAGGTACAACGCACAATGCCCTTTGCGCATAATCTCTCGCATGCGTTGCAGCACTCCAAGGCGCCTACACCTCTGTGATTCACAGAGGACGTGGCACTGCGAAGTTCCCCAATCTGCCATTCGCGCCTGCCGAACTCAAACTGGAAGAGAAGCCTTCTCTCCAGCTCCGAAAATGACGCGACTTCCTTAGCCGTTATCCTGATGCACTGTTCTTCATGCGTTTCCATAAAAAGAGTGTATCACATCTCAGAATCCCACGCAACAAGATTGTGGCGTTCACTTGCCGTCGCAGTTCGAAAACGCGGCGAAGATGCGTTCGTCGGAGGCGTCAAGACCTGCGGCCGAAAGCACGGCGACGGCCTGCGGCCAGCCGTTTCTGGCCGCAAGACGCATCCACTCGGCGCACTTCTTCACGTCATGAACAACCGCCGTGCGATCGGCGTAGATGCCCGCAAGACGATACTGCGCCTGCACATCGCCATGCTCCGCCAATTCAAGCTCATAGAGCATTTCGTTCGCGTCGAGGATCTCGTCCTCTAGATACTCTTCTTCAAAGTCGTCTTCAATGCCGCACATCGCATTTCTCCTTTTTCTGCACTCACTACTCGCGCCATGTAGTGAAATCTTACAAGGAGAAATGATGTTTTTCGTGTTTCGAAGTTTCGGAGTTTATAGGTTTCAAGGTTTATGGTTTGAGTAAGTTCAAAACTTCGAAACTGGAAACCAGAAACCTCTAAACCAGAAAATTAGTCACCCTCACACGCTCCAATGTGAGGCAAAGTCTCTGGCGAAGGAGTCGGCGGCGAGAATGTTATCAAGCGAATCGCATGGCAGATACGGCGCGGCGTGCATCGTGTCGGAGACAAGGCGCGGAATGTCCGTGTAGAGTATCTCTCCAGCCAGAAAACGCTCTACGGCGATTTCGTCCGCAGCGCTGAGAGCGGCCGTCTGTGTGCCGCCGGCTCGCGCAGCCTCCTTCACGAGGCGCAGACAGGGAAAACGTTCTTCGCTCGGCGCGCGGAACGTGAGCGATGCGAGGGCAGGGAGGTCGAGCGTGCGGCGTTCGGCAGAGAGGCGCTGCGGCCACGAGAAGGCGTACTGAATGGGCACACGCATATCGGGTGGGGAAAGCTGGGCGAGCGTGGCGCCGTCGACGAATTCCACGAGCGAATGCACTATTGATTCGGGATGCACCACCACATCGATGCGGTCAACGGGAATATCGAATAGCCAACGCGCCTCAAGTATCTCGAAGCCCTTGTTCATCATGGTGGAGGAGTCAACCGTCACCTTCGGCCCCATCTTCCAGCGAGGATGGTTTAGAGCCTGGTCCGACGTGACCGCGGAAAGGTCGTCCGGTCCGTCAAGGAAGGGTCCGCCGCTTGCGGTGAGCACGAGCTTCGCCACGTCGCGTCTGCCTCGCCATTCGGTGGCGCCCGCCCCCTCTATGCACTGGAAGATGGCGGAATGCTCGGAATCGACCGGAAGAATCTTTACACCCTTCGTCTCGGCGCGCTTGCACACAAGCTCGCCCGCCGCCACCATCACCTCCTTGGTGGCGAGGGCAACGTTCTCGCCCTTCTCGATCGCGGCGAGAGTCGGCGCAAGGCCGGAGAGCCCCACGGTGGATACGAGCACGAGATCCGCCTCGGTCTCCTCGACGGCCCTCAGAGCGGCATCCTCGCCAACGAAGACGGGCGCGTTGAACTTGCGTCCAAGCGCCTCCGCCCGTTCGCGGCTGCTCCGCACGGCGAGTCCGGCCACGCAGAAGTCGCGCGGGTGCGTGCGCACCACGTCGCACGCGCTCGCGCCTATGGAGCCGGTGGCTCCGAGTATGAGGATGCTCTTCAACCCTCGACGGCCTTCATGAGGGCCTTGAAGTAGCCCACGCATTCGGCCACGTCGTTCTCCTTGATGCCGGGCTTCACGCCCTTGCCAGGGAACGACTCGTACTCGAGCGAGCAGCAGCCGGTGTATCCGACCTCGACGAGCGTGCGCACCACCTCCCAGAGGTCCATCTCGCCGCGCGGCATGGGAACTGCGTGGTACTTGGGCTTGAGGCGGATGTTCTTCACGTGCATGTCGAAAATGCGCGTATGGAAGCGGCGGATGGAGTCGGCCGGGTTCGCTTTGGCGCGGTAGTCGTGGCCAATGTCGAGGCAGAGGCCCATGCGGCGGTCGAGGTCCTTCACCATGTTGAACGACGCCTCGCCGGTGGGGAAGAGGTGCGGCATGTCTGGGCCATGGTTGTGGATGGCGTAGAACATGTCGTACTCGGCGCAGAGGCCGCTAACGAACTCGCAGAGCGAACGCGACTCGGCGCGCTGCTTCTTGCCGTTGATCTCCTTCATCTCGAAGGGAACGCCCACTACGGTCTTCACGCCCACGCGCTTGGCGAACTCGAAGGTCTGCTTGGCCTGGTCTTTGTTGTCCATGTAGACGGGTCCAAGACCATAGCCTATCACGCCATGGTCGGCGCACTTCTGCTTGAACTCGGCGATCTGCGCGTCGGTGGACTTGAACGGAAGGTGGAAATCCTTGATGCAGAGGTACTGCAGGTCAAGCCTCTTCATGAGGTCTAGCGTCTCGTCCACCGAAAGACGGTGGCACGAGAATCCCGCCATCCCGAACTTGAACGGCACCTTCTTGCCGCACTTCGACTTCTGCTCGGCAGAAGCGGCGAAAGGCATGCCTGCGGCGATCATTGCAAGCGAAGCAGTGCCGATGAAAGAACGTCTGTTGATCATTGGTGTTCTCCTTGTCAGATTGCAGAATGTGTCAAATGATGCCTACAGGCCTATGACCTGCGTCTCAACCTTCACGTCAGGCGCGCCTCCGCCGAGGCCGCCGCCAAGGCCGCCCATGGCCTCGTTGATGTCGCCAAGGCCGCCAAGGCCGCCACCGCTCGTGCAGTCGTAGATGCTCTTCATCGTGTCATGGATCACCTCCACGTCGTCGCCCGTGTAGCCGAGCTCGCGAGCCACCTGGCGAACGAGCGTGGAACGCTCCTCCTTCGCGGCGGGCTCCATCTCGATGCCAAGCTGCACCATCTCCTGGATGGCGCCCATGTCGGGGATGCCGCCCTTCATCTTGGCAGATATCGCCTCGCGCTTGGCAAGCAGTTCCATGTAGCGCTTGTGGTTGTCGCGCTCGCGGGTGGACATTCCTGAAACATCCACGGACGCAAGATACTCCTGGCGGCCCTTCCTGATCTGCTCAAGCTTGCTGCGCAGCTGCGAGAAGGCGTTGGTGACCTGCGTGAACTGTTCGTTCGGCAACTTGTTCTTGAGTTCGCCCATGATGTCGCCGTCTTTGCCTATCTTGACGACAGATCTGGACACGTTCTCCTTGAGCTTTTCCTCGGCGGCAAGCTTTGCGGCGGCAAGGTCTTTCTCGAACTTCGCCGAATCGCGACGCGCTGCGGCAAGATCCTTCTCAAGCTGCGCGATGCGCTTGTTTGCCTCCAGCAGGCGAGCGTCATCCTTGACCACGGCGGGCTTCGCCTCGACCGGCTGCTGCTGCGCCGGCTTGCGCGCCACGCCGGCGTAGAACCCGCCTGCCACGCCGGCCACCACTAGAACAATCCACAAAACGTTCTTCATCTATGCTTCTCCCTTCAAGTTCACAAGTTGATACAAAGACTTCAGCAACGGCCCGCCTTGTGCAGGAACTCAAAGCTGGCCTTGATGTGCTCAAGCGTGTTGGGATTGCTTTCGCACTCGACGATGTACCAGTCGAGCTTCACGGCGTCGGTGGCCTTGTAGAGCGAGGCCCAGTCCACGCCCTTCGCCTTGCCGGGCTGGCCCAGCACGCCCGTGGCGCCGCTGTTGCCGCCGTACACTTCCTTGGCGTGCATGGTGCGCGCACGGGAGCCGTACTTCGTGAACCACGCCACGGGATCCTCGCCGGCGGAAACCATGTGGCCCACGTCGGCCTGCATGCACACGAGGGGCGAGGCGTTGTCGAAGACGATCTGGAACGGCGCCACTCCGTCGATCTTGTCGCGGAACTCGTGCTGGTGGTTGTGGTAGCCCACGTAGCAGCCGCTCTTCTTCGCTGTCTCGGCGGCGACGGAGAGATCGTCGGCGAGTTTCTTCCAGAAGCCCTTGCGGTCCTTGCAGTTGCGGGGCGAGTTCATCCACGGCACCATGAGATAGCGGTTGCCGTAGGCGAGATTGAAGTCGATCGTCGCCTGTATCTTGGCGGGCATGAGAGTGTCCATGCCGATGTGCGTGCCGGCGCGCTGGAGGCCGAAGTCGTCGAGCATTGCCTTTAGCTCTGCTGCCGAGTAGCCGCCGTATCCGGCGAACTCAACGCCGGCATAGCCGATATCCTTGACATCCTTGAGCGTCTTCTTGAAGCCTGCCTTGTCATTCATCAGGCCGCGCACGGAATACAGCTGCACGGCCACCTTCGTGCCCACCTTGCAGCATGCGGCCTCGGAAAAGCCGTGAAATCCGGCAACAGCGCCCATGGCCACCGTTCCTTTTAGAAACATACGACGGTTCATCTGCATTTCATCTGCTCCTTTTGTAGTTGCAATGACATTATTCTACCATTTTCCGCGCTGCGTTGCCATTCAAAAGTGGCGAAGCCGCACATCTCAAGGACGCCATCCGAAGACCGCAGCTCCAGAGCCGGACATAGCCACGCCCTCGCATCCTTCCGCCTCCAATTCGGCGAGAGCCACGGATATCTCGGGATGAAGGCGGCACGCCGCAGGCTGCAGGTCGTTCGCGCCCCTTCCGCAGTCTTCTTTGCGGAATTCACGGAAAACGGCCGGAGTGGAGACGAACACGGGCGGCGTACGCAGAACAAGGCGCCCCATGTCCGGAACAGGATAATCCGCCATCGGCGACTCATCAAGCGGCGTCACCCGTTCCCCGCGCCCTTCCATGAGCACGGCGCCGCCAAGCGTGAGCGCGGGCACGTCGCTGCCAACTTCCGCCGCGATTTCGCAGAGTCTCCTCTTCGGAAGATGCAATTCCCACATCTCGTTTAGCCCGTTGAGCACGGCCGCGGCATCGGCGGAACCACCGCCAAGTCCAGCGCCGGACGGTATCCGCTTCACAATCCTGATTGCGGCGCCGCGGTCACATCCCGTCGCGCGCCGCAACGCATCGGCCGCCCTCCAGGCAAGATTCTTCTCCTGCGGCAGATCGGCAAGACCACTCTCAAGACAGGGCGAATCCGCATCGAACGCCACCATCATCTCGCGCGCCTCGTCGATATGCACGTCGTCGTGCAGCGGCACGGGCAACACTATGCTACGGAGGTCATGGTAGCCATCGGGACGCTTCCCTAGAACCTGAAGCGTGAAATTGATCTTTGCATGTGCCTCCACCAGCATGGCGGCGCTCCCTGCAACGTCAGATTATTTCACAGTGCGGCAATTCGCCCACAAGAGGACGCGCATAGTCGAGGAACGCCTGGGTGACGTCATGTCCGTTCTTCGCGATGAACTCGCGCGGCATACTGCGCGCATACTTCGCGGCATCGGCAATAGGACGCCATTCGTAATTCACCCCGTACTTTCGTCCCCTCTTGCGCGTGATGGCAATGGTGCCTGTCATCGTGGTGCCGGAAACCGCCTCTTTCACCGCTGCCGCAACAGCAATGAAACCAGCCCCAAAGGCCTCGTCGCGGTCGACATCCGACGCGATCCCGGGGAATGAGCGCTGAAGGTATCCAAAGGTGTCGGCACGGACGCGCTTCACTTCGGCCTTTTCCTTAAGCAGCCTCGCAAGGGAATCGCCGAGAGCACCTGTGCCGGACATCTGGACATTTCCGTGCGAATCCTTCTCGCCGGATCCTAGCTTCGCGCCGATCGGCACGCCGTCCTTGCCGCGAATCCCCTCGGAAACCGCCACCACGCAGCGGCCGAACTTCTTCATCGCGGCTTTTACGTCCTTGACGAACTTCGTCTCGCTGAAAGGCACTTCAGGAAGATAGATGAGGTGCGGGCCGTCATCCTCGCGCTGACGCGCAAGCGCCGAGGCCGCAGTGAGGAATCCCGCATCACGGCCCATTATGACATCGATCTTCACGCCGCCGAGAGCGCGGTTGTCGAGGTCGTCGCCGCGCAGCGCACAGGCAACGAAACGGGCTGCCGAACCGTAGCCAGGCGTGTGATCGCATGAACGAAGATCATTGTCGATCGTCTTAGGAATATGCCAGCAGACGAGCGGGTAACCTTCCTTTGCGGCCTCTTCCGCCACAATGCGAGCGGCGTCGGCAGAGTCATTTCCGCCGATGTAGAAGAAATAGCCGACGTTGAGCTTTTTGAAGTTCTCGAATATGGCGCGGCAGTCTTCCGCAGAAGGCTTACGCCGACAACTGCCGAGAGCTGAAGAAGGAGTGCGTGCAATGGCATCCATTTTCTTTGCGCTGATCTTGCGCATGTCGACATAGTCGCCGTTCAGGATTCCGAGAATGCCGTGACGCGCGCCGAGTATTTTGCCGATTTTTCCGGCACCAGCCTTGCTCTTAGCAGCTGCAACCGCTCCACAAAGCGAAGCGTTGATCACCATTGAAGGACCACCCGACTGGGCGATCACCATGTTCAAGAGTTTGCTCATGCGTTTGTTGTTTAGAGTTTAGAGTTTGA
>JAFUDL010000173.1 GCA_017459225.1 Kiritimatiellia bacterium | reverse complement strand
TGAGAACAAGATCAAGATCAACGGCATGGCCCACATCACGGGCGGCGGCTTCCAGGACAACATCCCGCGCGTCCTGCCCAAGGCCACCATGTGCGAGATCGACCGCACAACCTGGGAAGTTCCCACCATCTTCAACTTCATCGAGCGCCAGGGCAAGGTCGACCATGACGAGATGTACCGCGTCTTCAACATGGGCATCGGCTTCGTGCTCATCATGCCCAAGACCTCGCTCCTGCGCATGAAGACCGTCTTCCGCAACATCAAGCAACCCTGGTACCAGATCGGCGTCATCCGCGTGAAGAAGCCGAACATGCCTCAGGTCTACTTCTCCAAGTAGTTCGAAGTTCAGAGTTCGAAGTTCAGAGTTCGAAGTTCGAAGTTTAGAGTTTAGAGTCTGAAGTTCAAAGTTCAGAGTGCTCGATGCAACTCCGAACTTTGAACTTTAAACTTTGTGCTCTAAACTGGCTTACCAGCCGGTGTAGTACGCAGTGGGCGCGGCAATGGTCGTGGTGACGATAGGCGTTGTGGTAACAATCGGGCTTGTGATCACGGTACTGGTTACGGGACTCGTCACAACAGGCGTTGTCACTACAGGGCTCGTAACGACAGGCGTTGTGACTACAGGCGCCACATAGCCACTCGAGTACACCGTTGGCGCATAATAGCCACCATAGTACCCGCCGTAGTACGGACGATAGCACCCGCCATAGTATCCGCCGTAGTACGGACGGTAGCACCCGCCATAGTATCCGCCGTAGTACCCGCGCGCAAGTGATCCCGCAACGACTCCGGCCGTGAAGCCGCCAAGGCCCCATCCCCAGCCGCGATGCCCCCAGCCACCACGGTATCCGCAATGGAATCCGCCGCCATGATGGAACCCGCCGCGGAAGCTGGGTCCGCAATGAATGCCGCCGCGGAAGCCGCCGCCATGGAAACCGCCGCGCGCTCCGCCGGTATAGCCGCAGTAGTTGCCGCCGCGGGCAAAGCACGCGGTGCACGCGGCAACTGCGAAGACCATTACGAAAATTTTCTTCATCTTCATTTCACTTCCTTCTTTCCGTGCTTCATGCACAATCGGCTAGGACAACAACTTGACACATTCTGACATCCCTATCTTTTAAAAGTCACCTGCTTCACTGCCGGGGTGGCCTGGGGACTCGGCTTGCGGATGAATACGAGCGAGTTGCCGCTCTCGAACGTGAGCTGGATCTTCTGGCCGTCCGCCCACACGTCGATTCGGCCGTCCGCCGGCCTCGTCACGCGAGCCACCTTCACCGTCTTCGGCAGAGCCGTCCAGCTGCGCAAGTCGGCGCCAGTAGTAGCCATAGCCCATGCGGCAACGGCCATCTGAGACATCTTCAGCGCCCAGTAGTCGGCCGAATTGCCCTTCTTCATCGCCCTTCTCTCGGCGGCGTCCGCCGCAACTCCCAGCGCCACCTGCACGCCCGCCTTCACCATGGTGCGCGTGATCTCGCGCGCAAGAGCGCCGCGCATATAGACGTCGTACTCGGTCTTGATCAGCTTGTCCACATCCGCAAGCTCCTCCATCTGCACCACGGCTCCGTCGCTCGCCGCAACGCGCCAGCTCGTCGCGCCGGCGCCGCGCATTCGCAGAACAGGCAGCGCCATGCCAACGTATGGCGCGTAGTTCCCGACGAACGGCATGAAGAAGAGCGGCAGGTCAAGCCGCCACTCCTCGCGCGTCGGGCACAGGCCGTCCTCTGCCCATATCCACACCTGTTCCACAGGACGCCGCCCGTCGGCCGCTCCTGCGAAGTCATTCGCCGCCACTGAATTCGCCGGGCACAGAGCCGCGACGTCCTTCAGGTAGTCGCTTCCTCCTTCGCCGCGCAGCCAACGGAATACGCCTGCAACATGTTCAACGTACGTGTTCATGTAGTCGCGCGGAGCAAGAACGTCGAGATTGCCCGACGTCGCAGGATTGAAGTTGCACTGCTGCTGCACCTGGGCCGCGAACGAGGCATTGCCCAGAACTCCGGCCACCTGGCTGTCGCTTCCCTGCATCTGCGCGTTGTTCTGCGAGGCGTAGGAGCTTGCGTCTCGGCGCATCCGCTCGGACGCCGCCGCAACGTCCTTTCGCCTCTCCCATATCCAGTTCTCCTGGTGCTGGGCGGCGCGGTTGAACTCGGTGCGCGCGCCGTTGACGTTGCCCGCCGTCAGGAAGTCTATCGCCTTGTAGAGGCATGTAAATACACGGTCCTGTCCGCCACCGTCGTAGTCGAACGCCTTGTCGTTCGTCATCATCGCGAGCGCGCCCGTGCCGGCTTTTGCGAAGACGGACGTCTTGTCGTTAGCGATCATGGCGTCTTCGGCCGCATCGAACATGGCCAACGCGCGCGCCTTGTCGTCCGCCATGTACAACGCGCCGCCTGCCATGAGCTGCCACATCAGCTGCGAGCCGTCCTTCTTAGACGCCAGCTCGGACGTTTCCTGCACTGGCGCCGCATAGTTGCCCGCCATGAGAGCGGCCTCGTAGTCTCGCAGCACGTCCTCCGTGGTACGACAACCAGCGGCGCACGCCAAAACGAGCGCCGTCCCTACGGCCTTGCAGAGGATCTTCATTTCTCCGCCTCACCAGCCGATGTTTATGATCGGAAAGAATCCCTGCGAGGTCGCGAAGTTGAGGAGGCCGATCTGCACACCCTCAAGACGCTCCACATAGTTCACAAGGCCGATCTGCAGCCCTGCTGCCCTGCGTCCGGCAAGGTTGACGAGACCCACCTGCAGGCCCAGCGCGTCGCCGTCCGCCCTGTTGCCCAGAACGTTCGCCGCAATGCCGCGGAATTCGCCCGAATACGAGAACGCGCCGAGGTCCACGCCTCGCGTCCACGCGTAGCGTCCCCAGCCGAGGTTGAGGCGCAGCCCCGTCACGCTCGACTCGTCGTTCGGCAGACTCCACGGCAGCAGCGTGAAGCCGATCACCGTGTTGTACGCCCTGTATCCGTAGGGGTTCCCCGCCCCGCGCTGCACGAACACCACGTCGCGCGGATTTCCGCCACGGGCATGGTCGTTGGCGGCTCCCTGACCGGGCTGCCACTGCGCGAACGCCGCGCATGCAGCGAGAGCGCAAAAAGCCGATAGCACTGTCTTCTTCATCTCAATGTTCCTTTCCTTGACTGTAGCGTTAGAATCCAACCTGCACGCCGGGCTGCTGCACCGGCTGCTCCTGGAC
>JAFUDL010000172.1 GCA_017459225.1 Kiritimatiellia bacterium | reverse complement strand
GCAAGCAGGCGGGAATGCACTGGCGCCACCACAATGCGGCGTGCGTATGCGCCATCATCGCACGGCTAAGGAGTGCGGCGTGAAATGGCTAAGAATTTCAACGAATTAAAATCGCACCCTTGCCCAGCTTTCTGCCTATTAACTCTCTGGGACAATCGTGAGATTGTGAAAATGTGCCATTATTGTGGTATAATGTCGGCATGGTAAAAACGAACAAGCAGAAACATGTTGTGAAGGAGATAGCGACGATGGCGCTTGCGCTTGTCGCCCAGGCGTCTTTCGCCGTCAATCCGGGAGAGCTCGCCGACACGCGGGTTACGAACGAGAACATCGACCGCGACGCCTGCGCCGTGTGGACGGACGGTGCGGAGACGAAGGAGGGGCTGCCCGATCCTCACCAGATTCTCTGGCTCCGAAACGGGAACAACCGCTCGCCCTACGGCGAACATTTCGGCAGGCGCGACGCCAAGCGGCTCACCCAGCATCTCAGATATGCCTTCAAGGAGGAAATTCCCGTTGGCGCGATCCTGAGTTCCGCCAATGACCGCGTCAGCGTCCTCAAACCGACTGCAAAGTATCCAGGCGACATGAACGACGAGAGCCAGTGGATCTCCGGCGAGCATCTCCTCAAGGACGGCAAGATTTCGAAATCCGGTGTGAGCGGATTCATTCTTTGGGTGTTCCCCGAAGGCACGAAGACCCGCGCCGTGAGGTACACACACACCGCCCAGCCGCTCGACTCGGACAAGCGCGGATGGATAAACACGATCCTTCTCATGCCCAAGCGCAGGCTGAGCCTCGGACGTTTCGCAAAGGCATACTCCAACCAATACCCAAAGCGCTCGGACAGGCTGAACGACGGACAGGACAACGGACTCCACAACTGCTGGAGTAACCTCGAGGCCCGAGACGACAATCTGCCGAATATTTCGAAGGACAACCCCGGCATCTTCTGGCTCGCCTGGCCCGAGCCCGTGGAGATCAACTCACTCGTGCTCCTGCACTGCGGATGTGGCGCGGCCGAAGTCGACATATACGCAGGGCCAAAGGATCGGGATCCCGGCGCGGCGAGAGAGACCGACTGGAAGTTTCTGAAGGCGTTCTCCGGCTTCGAGTTCAACTTCCCGTGGACCTTCCCCAACTTTCTCAACTTCGACAAGCCCGTCAAAACGCGCGCCGTGCGCGTGCGAGTGACGGGAACTGAACACTGCGGTCATCCACACGTCGCAGGCTACCACTGGAACGACAGGCGCGTCGTTGTAGGCGAAGTGCTAGCGCTCGGTCCGCTTGGTGCGGCCGCGAAGCTTCAGGCGCCCGAGTTCGTGCGCAGGCTCAATCGCGAGATACATCCGCCGATTCCGATCCATTTCGAACTTCCCGAAGCCGGCAACGTCACGCTCGTCCTCGAAGACAAGACAGGCCGCCGCCTGTGCAACCTCGTCTGCGACAAGCCGTATCCGGCAGGAAAGAACGTCTTCTGGTGGGACGGCTCGGACGATCTCGGACGCGACCTCGACGCCGCCAACCACGGCCTCTACCGAATCCCCGACCAGCCCGTCGCGCCGGGTGACTACGTCGTTCGCGGACTCTACCACGGCAAGATCACACCGCGCTACGAGTTTGGGTGCTACATCTCCGGACGCTGGGTCTCAGGCGACAACGGCAGCGACTGGCTCTCCAACCACGGCAACCCGCAGGCCGCCGCATACTGTCCGGGCACGGGAATGCCCAACGGCAAACCGCTTGTCTTCTTCGGCGCGCTAGTCACGGAAGGTCTGCATGGAATCATCTGGGTTGACATGGACGGCGTCAAACGCGGCGGCATGACATGGGTCGGCGGCAACTGGCTCGCCGCGCCGTACCTTTGCAGCGACCTCGGTCCTGACGCCGATCCAAAGAACGCCGTCTACACTGCGGCCATCTTCGACAAGGACGGAGACGGCGTTCAGAAGGAGGTGCGAATCAACGCGCTGCGCAAGGAGAACCTCCACCACGTGCACCAGATTGCGAGGCTCCCGATAATTCGCGAGCCCAAGTGCCCCAACGACCAGCTTCTCGACGGCACAGCCATCTACAACCGTCGAATGGCTCTCTCGCTCAACAAACAACACACGATATGGATCATCAATACGGACGACGGTACTATCGTCGAGAAGATACAAGGCGTGCAAAGTCCGCGCGGACTCGCATACGACCCCGCGAACGGAACGCTATGGGCCATCTCCGACGACAAGGTCGGCAAGATCGTCGACGGAAAGTTCCAGCCGGTTGTGAAGGCAGGGCTCGACCATCCGCGCGGGCTGACGATCGACCGCAAGGGGAACTTGTACGTCTCAGAAGGCGGCGATTCCAACCAGGTCAAGGTGTATGAGCGCTCTGGCACGCTTTTGCGCACCGTTGGCAGGAAGGGAAAGATCGAGAGCGGGCCCTATGTTGCAGAGCAGATGCGCGCGCCGCACGGCATGGCCGTCGACTGCGAGGGGCGGCTCTGGGTAGCGGAGAACTTCAACCTCCCCAAACGCTGCAGTCTCTGGTCCGCCGATGGCAAGCTCGTAAAGACGTGGTTCGGACACGCCAAGTACGGCGAGGGCGGGACGATAGACGGACACAATCCGCGCAAGTGGTACTACGCCGAAGGCAACGGCATGATGGAGTTCGACCTCAACTGGGAAAAGGGCGAGGCGAAACTCGTCAACATCCTTGCGTACGCAGGAGACTTCAATTTCAGTCCGCCCGGCGGCTACGGCGACTGGGGCACGTTCCCTGAACGCGCAACGTATCACGAAGGACGCAGATTCCTCAACAACAGCTACAACAACAGTCCGGTCGCGGGTCCGTCTACAATGTCAATGTACACCGACTACGGCGGCGGCAGGATGCGTCCGTGCGTCTCCATGGGCGATACAAGCACCTTTCGCAGCGTCCTCGAAAAACCCGAGTTCAAGAACTGCTGGCCCGATCCGAAAAACCACGGCGGCGGATTCTACATCTGGTGCGACCGCGACAACGACGGAAAGATGTCGCCTGCGGAAGTGAAGATCGACGCACGCCGCGGCGGCTCGCCGATTGTGCAGGACGACATGTCGATAACCATCATGCACGACAACAAGGCGAAGAGACTCGTCCCGGAATGGCAGAAAGGCTGCGATGCGCCGCTCTACAGCCTTGACAAGGCGGAGACGCTGTGCGAAGACATCAAGTGGTCCCCTTCCGACGGCGGCAACTACGTGCTTGCGGACTCCACCGGAGTGTTCGCAATGGCCAACAGCGCAAAGCCATATCCGGCGCATTCTCTGGCCGGCGGCAAAAGAGGCATGAATGCGACATGGTCGATTCCGTCCTACTGGCCCGGACTCCACGCGTCGCACTCCGCGCCCACGCCCAAGAAGCCAGGCGAACTCATCGGAACGGTCCGCGTAATGGGTCCGCTCATGAGGCCCAAAGGCTCCAAGGTCGCTCCGATATGGCTCATGAGCGGCAACACCGGCAGCGTATACGCGTTCACGCAGGACGGGCTTTTCATCACGTCTGTTTTCGGCGACGAACGCCAGTGCCGCGGATTCGGCGTTCCCGAGGATGTTCGCGGGCTGGAAATGTCCGGCGAGACGATCCACAGCGAGAACTTCTGGACAACCGCGACATGCTCCGACTCAGGGACCGTCTTCATGACGTGCCGAACGAAGATCTTGAGTCTTCTCGGCTTCGGCTCGCTGAGGCCCATAGCGCCGTTCAAGTTCACAGTCACGAAGGCAGACCTCGACAAAGTGCGCGTCTACCGCGCCGAGCTGGAGGCGCAGCGCCGCGCGAGGGAAGGCAGCGGCGTCATCCAGGCGCCGATAATGTCCGATGAGGCGATCAAGATAGACGGCTCGTTCGACGACTGGAAGAGCGTCACGCGCGTGAACATCGAACAGCAGGGCGCGTATGCGTTCTTCGACTCGTCATCGCATCCCTTCGACATCAGGGGCGGCGTGGCGGTAAGCGGCGACAGGCTCTGCGCCGTGTGGGCGACCGGCAACCGCGATCTTCTCAACAACAGCGACGAAAACCCCACGGCGCCGTTCAAGACCGGCGGATGCCTCGACCTTATGCTCGGCCTCGATGCGTCCGCACAGGCTAAGCGCACGGCGCCGGTTCCTGGCGACATCCGCTTCCTCGTCACGCTCGTCAACGGCAAGCCCAAGGCGCTCGTGTACAGGCAGAAGATGGCTAAGGCCGATCCCGCAAGGGCTGTAGCATTCAAGTCGCCCGTGCGCGAGGTGACGTTCGACCAGATCGACGATGTCAGCGACAAGGTCCAGTTGGCGAAGGACGACAAGGGACACTACGAGGTGTCGGTTCCGCTCGCCGTGCTCGGATGGAAGATTCCGCCCAAGAAGGGTCAGCGCATCAAGGCCGACATCGGCGTTCTCAGAGCGGAGAACGGACACGTCAACGCTCGCCACTACTGGGCGAACAAGGCTACCGCGATCACTGCCGACCTGCCCTCCGAGGCCGAACTGCAGCCCGGCTTCTGGGGGGAACTAGAGTTTCAGTAG
>JAFUDL010000171.1 GCA_017459225.1 Kiritimatiellia bacterium | reverse complement strand
CTAAACCTCCAAAACTCCTAAACTCCCATTGGCGAAAGCAAGAAAGGTTTTGCGACTGGTTCTTGAATTGAAGTTTCATCAAATCACCCTCTTGACATGATGCCGGACATGATGTATGATGTCTTGTATGAAAACTTTAGTGACAAAAGTGACTGAACGCGGTCAGGTCTCAATTCCTGCCTCAATCCGTGAAGCCATGCAGATGACGCCCGGGACATCTCTGTTGTGGAATCAAGGGCAGGACCGCTACACCTGCGTGATAACGATTGTCCGCAAGCCCGTGCGCAAAGGTGCACGGGCCATGCTCGGCTACGCCGCGACATACAGCAAGCCGCGCACAACGGCCGAATGGATGAAGGAACTCCGCGAGGGCGAAGAGACATGAGCATGGTTGTTGATACATGCGTCATTCTCGACATCCTCCAGGGCGATCCTATTTTCGGCGTCGCATCAGCAGAAGTAATCGACCAACACGCCGAAGGCGGGCTCATCATCTCACCACTCACGTACGTGGAGCTTTCGCCCGCCTTTCTCGGCGACGAGGCACGCGAACGCGACTTTCTTTTTGAAATCGGAATAGACCTTCCGCCAATTCTCGGCGAAGACGATCTCTCGCTCGCCCACGCCTCCTGGAACAACCATATCCAACGCAAACGTTCCGGCAAGGCCGCGAGACGCCCCGTCGCCGACGTGATGATTGGCGCGCTCGCACAGGCCAACGACGGACTCATCACCCGCAATGCAGATGATTTTCGCGCGCTCTTCCCGTCACTCAACATCATCACACCTTAGATCACCTTGATGCTCGTCGTGGGCGAGAACTGGTTACGGATTGTCCGCAACACATCCGCCTAGCGCATCGCATCGACGATCCGCCTGACATCCTCCAAGGAATTCTCCGCACCCAACGAGATGCGGATCACGCCTTTTGCCTGATGTACCGGAAGCCGAATCGCCTTCAGCACGTGCGACACCTGCGTGTTCCGCGAATCACACGCCGCCCCGGCAGAAACGAATGGCAGCTGCCCCGGACTGGAAATGCACAACGAATACTCGAATATCTTCACCTGTATGTCATACGGCGCGCCGTAGTCGCGATGACAGAGCGCGTTGGCAAGCGTTTCGCGAACAGCCTCAAGCGGATAGGCCCACATCGGATCGTGGTCGACCTTGCCGGGGGTGATGACGAGTGCGCAATGGATGTTCCTCTTGATGAACGCCATTGCATCGTCAATCTGATCCTGGATGTTCCCCTTTGAATCAAGCGAATCGACAATGAGCGCACCATCGGCGCGAACCGCCGCCCGAATGGGCGGCGGTGGGAGAAACTACCTAGCAGCGTTATCACGCCTTACGCTTGTGCGCCCTGTAGGATCTCCAGAATTCGCCTCTCTTGTTATATGGTCCGCTCGTTCCATTGCCTAAAATTACCATTGTTGTTACAGCGCGGCGATTTCGTCGGCGGTGAGGCCGGTGAGGTCGGCGATATCCGCTACGGCAAAGCCCTTGTCTTTCATCTTGCGGGCGCTCTGGCACAGTTTCTCAACTGCCGCGTCGGCTCGCGCCTTTTCCGCGTCGAACTTCACTGCCGTCTCGGCAAGTTTCGCCCTTGTCTCAGAGAGTTTCGCCCTTGTCTCAGAGAGTTTCGCTTCCTGCTCTGCCATGTACCTCTTCTTTGTGGTCTCAATGCTGACGCGATCCCAGAAACCTTCGTAGGCGGCGCGTTCAACGTCGTTGAGTCCAGATTCCCTGATTATCTCCAGTGCCTCCCCCGTCTGCGGGTTGTCAAGAAGGTCTTGCGAAACATCATCTGCGCCGTCGCGGTCGATTTCCGTCAGGAAACGAAGCCAAAGAATCTGCATCTTCTTTTCGGTGAGGTTCTTCGCCTTGAACTTCGGAAGCTCCACAAAGACAATGTGCAGTCCGTCCAGCACCTTGTTGGAATCGAGATCGTGTACAAGATGATAGTAGTGATAGTACCCGTCCATATCCGGCTCGAACGTGTGGTTCACCAGATTAAGGGAATAGACCGGCTGGAGCAACTGATAATCGTTGCCTTTCGGCAACTGCCTGACATACGCCTTCGCAGAGTTGAGCAACACCCTCTGCTTGAAGTCGGGAAACCACTCCATCTGCATCTCGACTATGAACTTGCGTCCGCCCGTCTCTTCGCAACGAACATCAACGATGGAGTTCTTGCCGAGCGGCGTCTCTGGCACCATTTCCGGCGGCAGATACTCTATCGACTCGACCTGCTTGCCCTCGTCAAGAGGAAGCAAGGCGTTAAGGAGGCTTATGACGAGATTTTTATGCTCGCCAAAAACCTTCTTGAAGGTCACATCCGCCTTTGGATCAAGGTATTTTGCCATGTCTTTTGTCCTCGTTCTCCATTCAAGGGCATAATACCCCATCGAAAAACATGTGTATTTTATCACATTTGAGGGCAAAATACAAGCGGGCGGCGACTTCTCAAAAAGTGGAAAGTGACAAAATGTCGCGATTTTCCACGTGGTTATTGTACCTTTAGGTGGCAAAGGCATCGGCGAGGATAGCAGCGATTTCGGATGCGGGGAGGAAGAAGTGGGTGCGGGTGGCAGCGATGAGGGAAAGATCGAGTTTCACGTTGGCGCGGATGGTGGGATTCCGAGCGAGGAGGACGAACGCCTCGCTGTCGCGGGCATCGCGATCATCACGCAGTCCTCGCAGAACGAGGACGCCTCAGGCGGCGACACGAACGCGCCGACGCAGGCGAATCCCGTTACCACGACTGCAGGGAAGTGAGCGTCTCCCTAAACGGGGGGAGCGCTCTCCCTACACGGAGGGTGCCGCCTCCCTACACGGGGGGAGCG
>JAFUDL010000170.1 GCA_017459225.1 Kiritimatiellia bacterium | reverse complement strand
CGTGTTCTACTTCGTGGTCGCGCACTGGGCTGCGGCGTCGTATCTCGAGCTGCCGGAGTCCGCCGCGGGCGACGCAAAGACGGCTGGCGACGTGATGCAGAAGTGCCTGCTCGTGCATCTGCACGAAATGCGCCTGTGGCTTAGTCGCCCGGGCTGGATATACGTGGTGCTCTTCACGGTGCTGCCGTTCACGGCGTGCATGTTCGCGGCGCAGCGCGGGCTCAACAACGAGCGCACATGGAGCCAGTACCTCTTCCACACGGCGATGACGCTCTGCACTCTTCTCGCGGTCGCCACGCCTCTCTCGCCCGCCACGCTGATGCGCAAGTTCAACCTTGAGCCAGTGGCCACGAGCACGCTCGCCGCGGTGGTGGCGGGATACCTCGCGGCGTACTGGTATCTTCTCGCGCGCACGGAGCCGGCGCTGCGCGAGGGCGACGAGCTCACGTCCGAGGCCAGGGCCGGCGGGCGCATGGCGCCGATAGTGCTGGGCAGCTTCCTCGCGCTCGTGGCGCTCGCCTCTCTCGTGACGTCGCTTGGAATGAAGCGCGACCGCGGCGCGTACGCCGACATCTGCGCAGGCGAGATCGTGGACCGTCTCGGCGAGCGCAAGTGGCTGGTTACCGACGGCATGCTCGACACTCATCTGCGCATCGTCGCCGCATCGCGCGGCAAGGAGCTCAACATCATCAGCCTCCACCGCGACATGGACAGCGTGTACCTTCGCCAGCTCTCCGCCCTCATCAAGGAGAAGAAGCTCACGGGCGGCAAGACCGACCTTTCGCTCTCCGTCGAGTTCGGCGTGCTGCCGTTCATCCAGGACTGGTTCGCCGGCGATCCCGACATCACCAAGAAGGTGGCGGTGTTCGGCGTGCCCGACCTCTGGTACATGGCCTCTGCGCGTCCGCTCTCCGAGTGCTTCTTCTTCGGCGGCGTGAAGGACTACAAGGAGGTCGACGGCAACAAGGCGGCCGCCGACTTCAAGGAGTTCTGGAAGAAGATTGAGCCCGAACTGCCGATCGACAAGGGCAGGGGCTCGCGCTCCGTATGGGGAAAGCGCGATCCCGTGGACATCCTGCGCATCCAGCTGCGCCGCCACGTCGGCTTCATCGGCAACAACCTCGGCGTGACGCTGCAGGACATGAAGATGGACAACGAGGCGTACGAGATCTACGAGCTCGTGCTCAAGTCCATCGACCCAGACAACATCAGCTCCCTCTTCAACGAGTTCGAGATGGCGCGCGCGGAGCTCCCCTGCGCCGTCGAACGCAGGAAGGAGATCACCAAACAGCTGCAGGCGATCGTGGAGGATACGCGCCGCCGCTACGCGCTCTGGTCGCTCGCGCGCTACTACGGCTACATCCGCTCCGCCGAGATATTCGCCCGAATGGGCTACGCCTGGGCTCACTCGGCCCTGCCGGGTAACGCGATCGCGAACGTGAAGCGCGCGCAGGACCTGATTCCGCCCGACCGCCAGGGCGAACTTCTTAACGTGCTCGCGCAGTCGTACGCGTCCGACAACGACACGCAGAAGTCGCGCGAGCTGTACATGAAGGTGCTCGAGGGCGATGCCGACAACCACTCCGCCTACATGGGCCTCATGCGCCTCGCGCTCCAGAAGGGCGACTACGCCGAGGCGATGAAGCACCTCGAGAAGGCCGTGAACACCGCGAAGAGCTCCGAGACGGCGGGATTCGACTGGGCGCTCCTGCACATGATGAACAACGACCTCGGCAAGGCCCGCCTCTCGCTCCAGAAGGTGACGGACCTCCAGCCAAAGTCGCTGCAGGCGTGGGCGCTTCTCGCGGGCGTGCTGCTGCAGCAGTACGACCAGGCAAAGACGCCTGACGAGAAGAAGAAGGCGATGGACGAGATCGAGACCGTCATCCTGCCGAAGATGCAGTCGCTTGCCGGAACGCCGCGCGACTACTTCCTGCAGATGACGCGCGCGCTCGTCTTCATGCGCAAGGGCGAGAAGTTCCGCAAGGACGCGCGCGACGCGTTCGTGGTGGCTTCGGCCGCGCGTCCCGACATCTCCGCCGTCAGCGACATGATCCTCAATCTCGACATCCAGATGGTCGACGCCGAGAACGCCGAGAAGCACGCCCGCCAGGTGCTGCGCAAGAACCGCAAGAACAAGCTCGCTAACTACGTGATGGGCTCCATCCGCCTGCAGCGCGGCGACCTTGCCACCGCCGAGACGTTCCTGCGCATCTCCGTGGCCGACGAGAAGCCGCTCGCCTCCGCGCAGAACGACCTCGCCGAGACGCTTCGCCGCCTCAAGAAGTACGGCGATGCCGAGGAGATGGCGCGCGCCGCCGTGAAGAACGACCCCAAGCTCTACGTGGCGTGGGAGACGCTCGCCTCGATTCTCCTCGACCAGAACAAGAACGTGGCCGAGGCTGAGGACTGCGTGAAGAAGGCCATCGAGCTCGTGAAGGAGATTTCGAAGGACGGCGATCTGCGCATGTTCATCACGCTCGCCCGCGCCCAGCTCGCGAAGGGCGACACCGTGCACTTCAACGAGACGGTGCGCAAGCTCAACAGCAGGCGCAAGGAGCTCTCGCAGCACGACAGGCAGGAGCTCGAGGAGCTCCAGAAGCAGGCGCGCGCAGGCCGCAAGTAGCGCTCGCGCGCGAGGGAGGGCGCAGGCGATGCTCTTTGCCGATGCCGCGGGCGCTGTGTTTTCAGTGCATTCGTTCCTGGCCGTGCTGGAATACGTTGGCGTGCTCGCGTGCGCCATCTCCGGCCTGCGCATATCCACCGCCAAGCACTTCGACATGTTCGGCGCGTACGTGGTGGGGCTTGTCACCGCGATCGGCGGAGGCTCGCTGCGCGACGTGATGCTCGGCGTGCCGATGTTCTGGATGCAGCAGCCAGGCTACCTGGTGTGCACGTTCTTCGCCGTCGTCGTCGTGTGGGCGTTCGGCAGAAGGATCGTGAACGAGAACATAACATGGTTCGTGTTCGACACGATCGGGCTTGCGCTCTTCACCGTGCTCGGCGTGCAGAAGAGCTTCGCGAACGGACACGCGTGGTGGATCGCGGTCGTGATGGGCATGATCACCGGCGCTGCGGGCGGCGTGATGCGCGACGTGCTGGTGAACGACGTGCCGCTCATCTTCCGCTCCGAGCTGTACGCGACGGCCAGCATGCTGGGCGCGCTGGCATATTGCGGGGCGCATGCGCTTGGCGTGGACCTTCGCATCTGCGCCATTGGCGGCGGGTTGGTGGTTGTTGCCATGCGCATTCTCGCGCAGAGGTACAAGTGGGCGCTTCCGAAGCTCACCGGCCGTTCGCAGGTGCACCGTTTAGCCGCCCATAGGCGCCGCGACAGCCACCGCTCCGGCGATGCCCATTGACGCTGCCGCATCCCCGAAGCCCTCAGTGTCGCAAAGGCTTTTCCCTTGCGCTCGAGGCACGCGTTCGGTATAATATTCAACAAACTCATTTTTGACAAGTGGGGTCGGCTGAGACTCCCTTTAAGCAGACAAGGAGACAGACCATGCTGAAGACGGCGATGTTGGCGGCGGCGATCTCGGGTGCCGCGTTTGCAGGTGCGGAGGCCATCCACCTTGAACTTCCCAGGGTGTGGTATGCGTTTGACAACACGAACAACGTGACCGTGTCGGGCGGTTCGGCCAACCTGACGTTCACCAACTCTGGTGCGACGTTCGAGAAGGTGACGGACGTCGACTGGGCGATAACGTCCGTCTCGGGGCAGTGTCCGTACGGCACCGGCTTCCCGCACGGTGATGGCTCGTGGACCACAGTTGCGCGAGCGCGCACCGTCACCGACGCGAACCGAATCGTTCTCTGCATCAGCGCCATCACGGCCGGCAACCACGGCATCGTGATGTACACGGCAGGCGGCGACAAGGTGAGGTTCTCGGTGATCGAGAACTTCGTCAACTTCGAGGACACCCTTGAAATCACGGTTGCGAACGCCGCCACCGCATACCACGACTACGCCATCACCCTCAACGCGGAAGACCGGCGCGTGTACGTGAGCGTGGACGGCGTGGCGTGCGGTTCGTTCGCCCACCCGTACTACAACAAGTCGCAGACGAGCTTCCAGTTCTTCTCGATGAACGGCGGTCTCGGAGATTCCGGCCTCGTCGTGGGCGAAGGATGCGCGATCTCCGACTTCCGCGTATATCAGCGCATTCTCACGGCCGCCGAATTGACGGCTCTCCTCGACGGACGCTCTCCCGTTGCCGTTTACGGCGGATTCCTGCCTAACTACGACGTCACGGTGTGGAAGAACACGCAGCTTAAGGACATCGTGCGCGTCCGCGCGCGCACAGGCGGCTCCTCGATCGGCAAGGAGTGGGCGGTGCCGTTCTACATGACGCACAGCGCCACCGATCTAGACGTGCAGATGCAGTACATACAGGACACCCGCTACAACAAGGTGATGTGGGCGCATTTCACGCAGAGCGGCGACGACGTGGTTGCCAAGGTTCTCAAGTCGGGCTACCTCGAACCGTCCTCGTACGGCAACTACGGCGTGCTCGGCACGGTGGCCAACGACTTCGGCGCCAACTGGGTCAACAACCAGACCATCGCCGTCGGCAACCAGATGGCCGGATACGGTCTCTACCAGCTGACGGCCGACACTCTCTACGACGACAATGCGGTGGTG
>JAFUDL010000169.1 GCA_017459225.1 Kiritimatiellia bacterium | reverse complement strand
GTTTGCCTTGCAGTAGTGGCGCCCCGTGCCGATTAGCATGAAGTAGCTCTGCTCTTCGTTGGCGTGGTCGCCTTTGATGAAGAAGCCGGGATGGCCGAAGGCCACGGTGGCGGCGAGGAAGCGGTCGATCCATGCGTCCTTGTCGGCGGGCCTGGAGTTGCGAGGGTAGAACATGTCGGGCGAGCCCATGCCGAAGTTGTTGGCGAGCGGGTGCATGCGGCGGAGGTCGAAGTCCACAAGCCACGGATTGTCTGCGGGGCGGTACGGTTGGTCCTGTGCGTAGTTGCCGTCCGCAAGGCCGCAGTACATGTAGTGACAGCCGCCTTCGGACCACACGGGGCCGCCGAGCGTGCGCCGTTCGAAGTCTAGGAGTTCGCCGTATGCGTAGAACGTGGCGGCGAACGTGCCGGCACCAGGCACGCGGGCGTCGTAGTCGGTTCGTTCCCACGGCGTGACGCAGGTGTGGACGTCGCAGTAGGCCGTGTTGAAACTGAACTTGCGCTGTAGCACGGGCAGAATCGCCTCGCACGCCTCGTTGATGAACGCTGGCTTCGGGGCGTAGCAGCGGTTCCACGCCTGAAGGAGGTTGCCGTCCTGCCGGCGCGTCACGCGGTCGGCGTGCCACCAGCCGTTGACGGGCGCGAAGTCGGTGTAGTTGTTGTATGGCCCGTAGAGGTAGCCCATCTCGTCGATCATGAAGCGCGTGAAGTCGCGCATGCCCTCGTCGCCTCCTTTGCGCGGGGCGGGGCGCGTGCGGAAGGTGAAGCTCTCGTTGTCGTCGCGCATGCACACCTCGTGGTCGTTCACGCAGAGGTGGACGATTCCGCGGCGGCGGCGGTTGCGCCAGAACGCCTTGTCCTTTGCGCGGTCGCCTGAGAACATCACCGCCCACTGGCGTTCGGCGGTGACGGATCGCAGTGGCGACGGCGGGTTGGGGATGACAGGCATCACGTCCTCGAACTTTGTCGAGAATGACCACACGAAGCGTTCGAAGACGGGGTTGAGCGCGCCGTCCGTCTTCTCGCGATAGCGTGCGCCGCCGTTCGAGCCGAGCATGCCGTCAAAGCGTCTACTTGAGGAAAACACCTCGGAGGCGTTGGACTGCGTCCAGTCAACGGACGCCAGCATGAAGAACGGCTTGCCGTCAGCCTTCGTCGCGATCACGCAAGGGCGCCTGTAGGTGCCGCCGCCGTTGGAGCCGTAGGAATAGTAGGGCATCGGCACGGGCGTTGCGTCGCTCGGATCGGGAAGCGCGCCGAAGCGCACCTCCTTGACGCCGGCGGGCGCCTCGACGTCGGCGACAAGCGAGTTGGCGATGCGGCGGAAGCGCACCTTCGCGCCATTGGCCGCATCTGCGGGGAAGATGCCGCCGCCCTGGGCGAAGCGCATCCAGGGACCTTTGCGGTAGCGTACTGCAAGATCGTCCCATTTAGCCGGATTCTGCGGCAACTTGAACTCAATGTCCGGGTCTTCGGCGACAACAGGAATAATCGTCGTCTCCACGTTCGGGAAGGGGAGGCGCCCGTCGCCTGTGTTGAGTCCCTGCGGGGCGGACGGGAACGCCTGCACGCCGCGCTTGCGGCGTGGCTTGAATGAGAGCGGCTTCAGCTCCTCCTTGTAGGCGGCGAAGCTGGTGAGCTCGATCCAGCGGTCGGTGGAGTCTGGTCCGCCGCGCACCATGAATCCGATGAACGTTGCGCCTTTGGCGACGCGGGGGGCGAGAGTGGCGGGGAGGCGCTTCTGCGCGAGGAACCAGTCGCTGTGGTCGAAGGAGTGGACGAGTACCGAGAAGGGATTGCCGCCTGAGTCGAGGAATTCGGCGGAGAGCGTGATTCGCGCGGCTGGGTCACGGCGGTAGTAGGCGTGGTTGCCCCATGTCCAGAGGCTCACCGTGTCGAAGCCGGGCGGAACTGGCACGGGCGCGGGCGGCGAGAGGCGAATGGTGGCGTTCGGGCCTTCCATTCGGTAGGCGAGGTGCATAACGCCGTCGCCGAAGAGAATGCGCTCCGAGGCGGTGTAGAGAGAGCCAGTGGCGGACGAAGCGCGGCACGTCCAGCCGTCGGCCGATACGAGCGGCAGCAGCACGCGCCGGTCGTCGGCCGTGCGGTTCGCCCAGTCGAACTCGTAGGGACGCGTTCCGGCCAGGCAGGCGAATGACGATGCCAAGAGGCAGCAGGCAAGGGCTATTTTTTTCATGTGGCTATTATAGCATAAATCCGCCATTATTTGATATGCGCAAAATTGCAAATTCCACCTGCTTGCAGAAGGGGCGCCGATTATGCTATCATATAGTCGTCCCGGGGATGGTTGGTCCCTGGGTGACAACCCCTTTTCCACGATTCATCTTGAAATGACAGGAGAATGAGCATGAAAACAGGAGTGATGGTCGCAATCGCCATTGCGGCAGGCGTTGGCATTGCGTTCGGGGTGCACGCCCGCACGGTGTGCGTGGCGCAGCAGACGGCGGAAGCCGTCACCCTTGAGTTCGGCGCGCAGGACGGCTTCGACTACGAGCTGTTCCTCGCGCATGGCGCGGCCGACGGCGGCGATGACAAGTACGCATGGAACGCCTTCGAGAAGATCGCCGACGTCCCATACGACCAGACTTCGCTCACGTACGACGTGCCCGCCGCCCTGCGCGACGGCCGCCTGATGCGCTTCTTCTTGATGCAGACGGTAGGCGTGAACATGGCGAAGGAGTTCACGTCCATCACCTCCACCGGCGCGCAGTGGATCAACGTCGGCACCAAGGCCGTCAACCACTGGATCATGGACTTTCGCTTCAAGACCGGCCCCATTGAGAACGACAAGGCGTTCTTCGGCCAGGCATGGAACGGCAGCCAGTACCTGTTCATCCTGCAGAACGACGGCGGCACCAAGTTCAGATTCTACGGAAACTCCAGCTACACGGTGTACACGCCCGGTGCGAAGACGGAATACAGGTTGGTGATCGACCCGTCAAGCTACCTTACGCTCGCCGGAGGAGGCGCCGAGATACGCAAGTCGATCAACCGTGCGGCGTCCAGCTCCAATTTCGCGATCTTCTCCGACACCAGCGGCGGGCATCTCGGCTCCTACACGTTCTACCGCATGAAGATAGCGTCGAACTACACCCCCGTGCGCGACTTCGTGCCGGCGGCGAATGCCGCAGGCGTCATCGGCCTCTACGACAACGTGAACAACGTGTTCCATCCTAACCAGACCGCGACGCCGTTCGAGGCGGGCGACGAACTGCCGAAGGAGCGCTTCGGGCGAGTGATGGACGCCACGCCCACCTTCAGGTTCGCCCGCACGGTAGCCGTGGCGGCGGCCACTGCCGACGCCGTGACGCTTGAATTCGGCAATCCAGACGGCAAGGAATACAAGCTCTACGTGGCCTACGGCAACGCCGACTGCGAGGACCAGAAGAACGCCTGGGCCTCGTTCGACGAAGTGGCGACAATCGCGGCGAACGATGCTTCATACAGCTATACGCTCCCCGCCGCTCTCAAGGCCGACGACGTCTATTACCGCTTCTTCCTCGCCAAGACCGGCGAGCTGCCGTACGCCGCCGAACTCTCCTCCATCACCTCTACCGGCGCGCAGACGGTGCGCCTCGACTACGTGCCAGGCAACGACACAACGGTGGATTTCCGCTTCGGCGGCGTAGTGTACGAGCACCAGAAGACGTTCTTCGGCCAGCATTGGGGCGGCAACGCCTATCTCTTCAACATGCAGAACGACGGCTCCAACCCCTCGTTCCGCTTTCACGGCCCCGGCGCGGCCTCCGCAACCGTGAGGCCTGCCGCCGGCACGGACTACCGCTGCCGCATCATGGCCGGCGACCGATTCGTCCTAGACGGCGGCGGCGCCGGTTCGGAACTCGTGCAGACTCGCACGTCCTACCCGATCATCGACCTCTGCGTGTTCGCGCCGTACAACGCGTCCACATATCTTGCGAAATTCCGCTTCGACTCCATGCTCGTGAAGGACGGCGGGGTGGTCGTGCGCGACCTGGTGCCAGTGCAGACCGCAGCCGGGAAGGGCGCTCTCTTCGACCGCGTGAGCGGCAGGGTGTTCGAGAACGTGACGGCCACCGACTTCACCAAGGGCGCGGTAGCGTCGCGCCCGGCATGGGTCGTCTCGACCACGCCCACCTACGTCGGCTCGGCCTCGGCCGCGTCGGTGGCGCTGCCTGGTGGCATCACCTTGACCGAGAACACGGAATGGCCCGCCATCGCGAACCGCCTTGTCGACGCCGCGGCCATCGACTTCAACGGCTTCGAGCTCCATCTTGACGCGGATGGATACAATGCGTTCTACGCGAAGCACTTGTCGCTCACCGGTACTGGCGCGCTCCGCGTGACCGTGCCGGGGAACGGCACTCTCGCCTTCGCCGCCGGCGGTGCGCCTCAATACGCCGTGCACCTGATCAAGGACGGCGCCGGCACGCTCGTGATCTCCGGCGCGATGCCCTTGCTCGCGGGCGTCACAGTCGCGGAAGGCCTCGTGAAGTACGGCGCGCAGTCGCTCATTCCCAACGGCATCACGGTGAAGGTGCTCGACGGAGCGGCCTTCGACATGGCGGGCAACGGAAACGGCAATGTGCCGATCTACGACCTCGCGGGCTCCGGCCCGGACGGCATGGGCGCCCTGCTCAACACCGGAGCGGACGTGACGGCCAGCTCCGCGCAGATGAGGGGCCTCACGCTTTCGGCCGACGCCACTGTGGGCGGCGCCGGCAACCTCGGCGAGATCAACAGCAGCTACAATACGCCGGACCGCTTCGATCTGAACGGGCACACGCTCACAATCGACCTCCCCGCAAGCAAGGCGTTCTGGATCGCCACCGCAACCAGCTCGTCGCCCGGCACCATCTACGTGAAAAGCGGCATTCTGTATCCCTACAGGAACGACAAGGTGCTAAACCTCCCCAATGTGGACGTCGTCATCGACGGGGCGGGCGCGTCGTACCGCATCCCGAGCGATGGATCCAAGACGGCCACGTTCAACTCCATCACGGCGGTGAACGGTGGCCAGATCGAGGAGCGGGAGAACAGGACGTACCTGAAGAGGCTGACCTTGCTCGACGGCTCGCTTGTGCCCAGCTACATCAAGTGGATCTACGTGGCGAACACGGTCATGGTCTCAAACGAGACGACTGACGTGACGCTATATCCTCCGATTGCCGTCAACGGCACGGGATCGAAGCTTCTCAAGTATGGCGCCGGCACGTTCTACATCAAGAACAACCACACCGACCAGCAGATGAACTCCGGCGTGGAGATATTCGGCGGCAAGGTTGTGATGGACTCCACGGCGTCCACGCTGAAGCCCGAGATCGCAATCGCCGCCGCGGCTGTCCCCGTTACGATCCACGCGGGCGGCACACTGGACATGACCAAGTGCGTCAATCCGTTCAAGGTCACGAAGGCGGTCGTGGACGAGGGCGGTACGCTGCTGCACACCGCCGACAACAAGATCAGCATCGCGGCGGCGGCCACGTACACGAGGCCGCTTCCTTTCGGCGAGTTCGCGGGCTCGCTGGAAATCGCGGCGGTACAGACGTTCGACCTGACGGAGCTCTACGCAGGCGATTCCGCCCCTGCGGCGGGCGCGGCCGTGACTCTCTTCTCGGCGGGAACGCTCACGCGCACGAGCGCGGGCAACGTCGTGGTGACCGGATGCCCCCATGAGAGCTACGTGGCGTTCGAGGGCGGCAAGGTGGTGCTGCACACGCTCTCCGCCGAGGCGGCCGCGATTGCGCCGATAAAGATATGGAACGTGGGCGGCACGTTCGTCTACGGCGCGAACGGAAACTGCTACCGCTCGTCGCTGGGCGCGCTTCTCGCGAACGAGGGATGGAACGTCGAGATGACCGGCTGGCGCACGGCGAACGCGAGCCCGCTCTGCAGCGCCAACGAGGCGTGGAAGCGCCATGCGGGCGTCGTTGATCTCGCGCTCAAGACGTCCGCCACGCGCGCGGGCCTGCTCGAAGGCCTCGAGACGTACTGCGCGGCGGCGAACGAGCCCGACTTCACGGTGCTCGTCTGCGGCGACAAGGACGTCGCCGACGGCGTTGCTGACGAAAAGGTGCTCGCCTTCTACAAGGAGGCGGCGACTCGCATCAAGGCCGCTCTCCCGATGACCACCGTGATCGCCTGCACGATTCCCGGCGGCTCGGCGACGCTCAACGCGGCGATCGCGGCGTGGTGCGCGACGGAGACAGACGTCGAGTGCGTCGACATCTCGGGCGCCATCACGACGGCGCAGACCCAGGCCGAGTGCGACGCGGTGGCCGCCGCAATCAAGGCAAAGCTCCTGACGCTCGCTACGGCGAACGGCAAGAACACGCCGAGCGGCTGGACGCGCCCCGAAGTGACGCTGGGCGCGGAGAACAACGTGCCGGCGGCGTATCTTGACGGCTTCACGCGCGTGCGCACGATCGAGCCGTCGCATACGCTCGGCTACGCGCAGAGCATCTACCAGATCCCGTACGTCTACGCGCCTCCGATGCGGGAGACCGGAATCGTCAAGGCCGGCTACTACATCGAGCTTGTGCGCAGGGACACCGGCGCGCTGCAGGCGCTCTGGGTTGACATGGACGCGCCCGGCTCCACCTGGGCGGACGTGGCGCTGCCCGTGACGCACGCCCAGCGCAGGCAGCAGACCGTCACGAAGCTCCACGTGTGGAGCAACTTCGGCGGCGTACGGCAGGTCGCTGCGAACGACGACTCCGTGGAGGGCTACATCGAGTTCAACCCGGTCAACTACAACGGCAACGACAGAACCGGAGACGTCGTGGCCGAGCCGTGGCCTGGGAACCAGTACGGCTTCAACGACACGATGACAACTAGCGGCGCGAACGGCCACGGCTGCTTCCAGATCATGAGGAAGTTCTCCGAGGCGGACGCCTTCCCGGCGGCTGAAATGCTCTTTGCGTACAACCGCTGGGGCAACACCGCGGCGAATCCGCGCGCGATCGGCATGGGAACGCTCGCCGACTTCGGAAACCACGGCTACAACACGGGCAAGGAGCTTGACTGGACCTTCACCTACGGCGATGCCGGCTCTGACGTGGCCAACATCTCCGGCGCGGCGTACTCCTTCATCCGAATCGACTTCTGGGTGAAGTACGACGGCAGCGCGTACGACCGCTCGGCCGACTCCGACTTCACATGGACCGGCGCAGCGGATTCGACGTTCGCGACAGTCGGCAACTGGGCGAAGGGAGAGACGGTGGCGACTTCGCTCG
>JAFUDL010000168.1 GCA_017459225.1 Kiritimatiellia bacterium | reverse complement strand
GCGCGCACGTCGCGGACCGTCAGACGGAGGCGGGCCCGAAGATTTGCAGGAAAGCACAGATGTCGCGTCGCGGGCGAGTGCGGTGACGGGACCGCATCCATGAATGCGCGGGACAGGTGGCACCCCCGCAGACGCATTATAAGATGCGCGGGAACGAACAGTTCCAGAGCGCGAATAGGAGACAGACATCACTTGCTTCCCAGATCGGCGGAATCGCTTCGCGATGGCCTATTGACAATTGTTCTCATAGGAGTCCCCAACTCTGGGAACTCCGTGGGGACAGTCCCCGCGTATGGTGGGGACAGTCCCCGCGTATGGCACATGTTTTATATGGATATTATATATGAATATAAGTAACTATATGAAATGTGTGGTTTTACGGGGTCTTAATCTTGAATTATGGTGATAAGATATGGTGAATTGATAGTTTCTTAGATTAGAATTGTGATGGCACATAGATTGCTCTCATTGTCGTGAAACACGAGATTGATAGCGACAAGGAGAATAAACATGTTAGTAGCCATACTGATTGCCGTATTGGTTAAGCTCTTCAAGTAAAGCGACAACTGAAAAAGGAGAAGACGATGAAAGCTGAGAAGAAGATCAACGAAGAATCTTCCAACGAGGTTCTTGAAGTTAAGAAAGATGCCAAAGTCAATGCTTTGTACGAAGAGGCTGTGGCTTTTGTGAAATCCGCAGAATGTACCTCAGCGGCGCGCCTTCAGCGAGGCATGGGAATTGGATACAGCCATGCAGTTCGGCTGATAGAGCTTTTGGAACGGGAAGGAGTAGTCGGTCCAAAGTGTGAAGGTCATGTTTTACGCGAGGTGCTTCTTTCGGGTAATAGCAATGGGACGATTGCCTGATCGCTATTCTACTGGAGCATTCGTAGGCGGGTTCTTGAAGTCTTTGTATTTCTTGAACTCGTCGGCACAGCGCGTAAAGATCCAGGTGAGCACGGCTGCGTCATCCATCCAGCCCGCCACAGGAATGAAGTCCGGCACGATGTCCACTGGTAGCGCAAGGTAGGCAAGTCCGCCGGCGAGGAGGGCAATGGTGGCCTTCGAGACGCCCTTGTAGCGGCCGGCGAGAGTGTCTGAGATCATGTCGTATGCCGTGCGGATGTTTTCGAGAAGTCCCGCGAGAACCGACACGTTCTCGACCTTGTTCAACGTGTCTGCCTTTGACTGGACGACCTTCTCAGGCTTGGCGTCTTCGTCATTGATCTTAGACTTATACGAATTGATGATCTTGTCTATGTCCATTTCAGTTGTTCTCCAATTTGGCGGATGTTATTCCGCATCGTTGTTATTGCTTCTATTCACCGGCGCTGGCTTGACATGTCCGGGCGCATTAACGTCGAACGCAAGATCCCAGCGCGCAAGAAGCTTGCGGAAGGAGTCCGAATAGTTGCTCTTTCTCTCGTTCTCGTAAAACATCCGGCCGGCACTGGCGCATGAACGCGCCTCCATGCAGGCGTTGAGCATGCGGTCGATCTGGGAATGTTCGCGCGGCGGAGCTTTTGCCTTGAGCTGTTCGGCGAGAGAGGGCGGATTGGTGGCGTGTAGACTTGCGCCGGCCGTGTTCCCGAATAGCTCCGCGAGCGCGGTTTGCATCGCATGGACGGAAACGACGTCTCCAATTTCCTCTTCCATCAACCCGACCTTTAGGTGCTCGAAGAGCCTCTTCACGTCGCGGAAGTTCCCTGGCCAGCAATATGAATATGCGAACTGCTCGAAGAATTCGTACGCGCCGCGGGTGAGCGTGAGGCCATGTGAGGCGCAGTATTGCTCTACAATTCCGTTGAAGACTACGGTCCTCGTCTCGCTATTCGCCTCTCCAAGGCGCTCTCGCAACGGAGGCAGCTCTATGTGGCATGAGTTGATCCTGAAGAGCAGATCTTTTCTGAATCCGCGTTCCCCGTGCGAATCCTCCCATTCCTTTGCGGCGGCGGCGAGATCGCGATTTGTTCCGAATATGATTCGGCATTCGACTTTACAAAGTTTGCGTTTTTTCCCGGTGTCGCCAAGCCGGTAGTAGACCTTCTCTTCGAGCGCGGTGAGCAGTTTGCCCTGGGTCTCGAGCGGCATGTCGCCAACTTCGTCCAGAAAGAGTATTCCTTCGCCGGCGCTTTCTATCAACCCGTCCTTGTTTGAGTTAAGCCCGGTGTATGCTCCCTTGACTGCGCCGAAGAGAAGGGCGTCCGCCAGCTGCGGTGAAAGCGATGCGCAGTTACCCTGCAGATATCCGTAGTCACCTGCTTGCCACTCCTCTGGGGTCGCCTCCGTGAAACCTCTGCTCTTGTCGTTGTATTCGGATCTGCATATCTTTTGAAGGTTGCGCGTTATGAAGGATTTCCCCGTTCCCGTTTCACCGGTGATTAGCACATACTGCGGCACGCCGGGCTTGCCTTTGTTGGAGAGAATGGTCCTGGCATGTTCAAGCTGTTTTTCAGCTGAATGCCGCCCAAGCAGGAAGTATTTTGTCCAAGCTGGCGTGCCAATGTGTTCGCCCAGCTTGTCGTCCAAGCTCCCGGCCGGGATTGGCTGCATTTCGTTGGCAAGGCAGTAGTACTTTGGTGTCGCAACAAGGGCTTGCGGAAGTGGCAGACCGTCCGGAACGACGTAGAATACGCTGCCCTTGCGCTTCGCAAGCTCGTCCCCAAGCGTCTGCACGTCAATCCGCACGAAGTTCTCCGCGGCAAGGCCTGTTTGGCGCCTTTGTGCTTCATCCTTGATCAGATTCGCGGACGCCACAGAAGCTGGAATCCTCTCGTCGCACACGACAAGAAGTCGCGTGCAGCCGTATTCACGAGCAATGTCAAAAACGCTCTTGACGTCGTCGAACCCCTGCAACAGGTATTCCGACACGTTATCCCTGCATAGCCAGAGCAGAAAGTCTTCTCCTGTCATCGTGTTGTTCATAATATACATTTTTCTATTTTTTGTAGATGATTCATATAGCATATCATATTCCGTTTTGTGTTGCAACGAAGAAATGGGAGATAAACATGCAAAATTGAAAGATATGCGATCTCACGCAATTGGCATGGTTGCTGCTTATCGATTATGTGGAATAACTGAAAGGAGAAAACAATGAAAGTAGATGACATCATCAACAAATACAAAGAAAAGTTCACATGCCCGCCTACGCCGGAATCGGTGGAGGGCGAACGTGAGGAAACTTTGAAGAAGGTCTTCGACGCTCAGGTGCTGGCGAAGCTCAAGGACCGCATCGTCGCCGCATACCAGATACTTGCGGACGTTTCGCGCGGCAAGCGCAAGATTCCCGCGGCGCGCGTGGCGCTGCTTGCGGGCGGGCTGGCCTATCTTGCGCTTCCTCTTGATCTCGTATGCGATGCCATACCCGTTGCGGGCCTTGTAGACGATGCGATTGTGCTCACCTGGATATTCGCACAATGCGCCGATTTGTTCGGCGCAAAGCAAGAACGTTGATGTCCAGGGCAATCCCTTCGAGCAAATCTCACGCCAAACCCGTAAAGTGCGCGGCCATCCTACACAATGATGCCGATTTGTGCTATAATCTTTGTCGTTGACGGGGTACCCGCAACATATTGGATTCAGTCACGCAAAAGGCAAAGAAGAAAGGCACAAAAAGCATGAACATCTCAAGGCGCTCCTTCCTCGCGGGATTCACCGCAGCGGCCGCCGCCCCGGCGGCGTTCGCAAAGCTCAAGTCAGACCCAGACCTTGCGGTGCTCCTAAGCGACGTCCATGTGAACGGCGTGGAGGGGAAGGACATGTACCAGCGCGGCAAGTTCATGCGCGTAGTCGCCGAGATCCTTAAGATGGATCCCCTGCCGGGACACGCCATATTCTTCGGCGATCTTGCCTGGCTTCACGGACGCAAGGAAGACTACGTGTCGTCTAGCGAAGGCATCAAGATGCTACAGGACGCCGGAATCCATGTGACGCTCGGCATGGGCAACCACGACCGCCGCTCGACCTTCCTCGAGGTGCATCCCTCGTACTTGAAGACGACGAAGATACCAGGCCGCATCGTGAGCGTTGTGGATCTCGGCCGCGCCGACTTCATAATGCTCGACGGCCTGCAGGGCACAGACGACCGCGGTCTCACCGAGATGGGGCCTGGCGGCGGCGCGTTCGACAAGGCGCAGCAGGACTGGCTCATGGACGTGCTGCCCAAGTGGAAGCGTCCCGTCTTCGTGGGCTCGCACTGGCCGATACGCGAGATAAAGGTGGGCGGCAAGCCGATTGCGCAGCTCTTCTTCCAGTCACCATCCGTCGCGGGATACATCCACGGCCACGACCATCGCTGGTACAAGACGATCTCGATCAGGGGCTGGGGCGACAGCCGGCAGATACGCGGTCTCTGCCTGCCATCGACAGGTCACTGGGGCGACATCGGCTATGCGACGCTGCGCCTATCGAAGGACCGCGCCGTTGTCTCCCTGCGCCAGTACGAGTACTATTTCCCGTCTCCCATCGCGACCGACGAGAAGTGCACCGACATGTGGCGCGACATCACCGCCGAAAACCAGAACCAGACATGCACATTCCGCCTGCCCACCTGCGCCTGAGGCGCGAATAGGCAAAAATGAGGAGGAACTGATGAAGACGCTGAACATTATCGCATTCACCGCCTGTATCGCGGCGTTCTCTTTCGGCGCGCCCGATCCAGAAGCCGTGTTCCGAAATCCGCCGCAGAGCGCCAAGACCGGCGTGTGGTGGCATTGGATGGGAAGCAACGTGAGCCGCGAGGGAATCGTCAAGGACCTCGACTGGTTCAAGGAGACCGGCATCGGCGCGGCGACGATCTTCGGCATGGCCGACGTGTGCTCCCCCTGGGCCACGAAGATACTCGACAATCCCTCCGGAGAGCTCGTCGCCTTCACCCCCGAATGGTGGAAGTTCGTCCGCTTCGCGTGCGAAGAGGCCGAGAGGCGCGGCATCGAGCTCGGCCTCCACAACTGCCCCGGCTACACCTCCACTGGCGGCCCGTGGATTCCTCCGCGTCTTTCGATGCGCGAGCTCGTGTTCAACGTCACGAACGCCGAGACGCAGATTTCGCTCGACGCGCACGCCGCGTTTCCCGTGCAGTTGGGAGACCGCGGTCCGTTCAAGAAACCTCAGATCCCCAGCCGCCGCACCGACCTCCAGGAGATCGCCGTGGTGGAGGGCGTGAGGGTGCAGCACATCCCGATGGGATCTTTCACGCAGCCGAACCAGTGGGAGGCGTTTGGCCTTGAATGCGACAAGATGAACCCAGAGGCCGTGGCGTTCCATCTCGACCACGTGATCGGCGAGCTCAAGAAGCACGTGGGCGACCAGGTTGGACGCGGACTCAAGTTCCTGCTGCTCGACAGCTACGAGGCCGGCAAGCCCACGTGGACGCCCAACATGCGCGAGGAGTTCATCGCCCGCCGCGGGTACGACCCGCTTCCATATCTGCCGATTCTCGGCGGCTTCAAGGTGTCCGCCGCCAAGGACGCGGCGGCCGAGAAGAAGTTCCGCGCCGACTACGACCGCACCATCAAGGACCTCTACCGCGACGTGCTCTTCAAGATGATGCACGCAAAGCTGAACGCAGCCGGGCTGGAGTTCGCCTGCGAGCCGTACACCGGTCCGTTCGACTCCCGTGAATGCGCAGCATACGTCGACCGGCTCATGACCGAGTTCTGGTATCGTCCAGGCCTCAACCGCAAAATGCCGGGGCAGCTTGGCTGGAACAAGTGGACGGGGCCAGGCGGCAGGCGCCACAACGTGGTAGAGGCGGAGGCGTTCACGAGCGGACCTGGCGCATGCTGCTGGAACGAGACGCCGTTCTTCCTGAAGGCGTCCGGCGACACGCAGTTCGACCGTGGCGTTAACCGCATGACGCTGCACACGTGTCCGCTCCAGCCTTGGCCGGACGAATTCCTGCCCGGCAAGGTGATGGGGCGCTGGGGCACGCACTTCGGCCGCCACCAGACGTGGGCGAAGAGCGGCAGGGGCTGGTACGCCTACCTCAACCGCTGCCAGGCGCTTCTCCAGTGGGGCGAGCCGAGCGGCGCGAAGATCGACGGCCTGAACATAACGCCGCGCGGCACCCCTCTATCCGCCCGCGCCCGCGAGGCGGATGGCTGTCTCGTCTTCTTCGTGGTGAACCACTCCGACCATCCTGCATCCATGGACATGCGCCTTCCCGACATCGGCAAGGCGGCCGAATGGTTCGATCCCGTATCCGGCGTTATCGCGCCTCTCGCCGTCGTCAACAGATGCGCTGCGATCAAGCTTGCCCCGTGCGGAAGCGGATTCCTCGTGCTGCACAGGCCTGCAGGCTCGCTCGTTCCCAATGCCGACAGCGCATACTACCAGAAGCTTCCCAAACCGTTCGCAGGCGAGGAAGGGGATGCACTGCGCATCTCCGCGCCATGGCGCGTGACGTTCGGCGCGAAGACGGTGGAGATGGCGGAGCTCGCCGACTGGACGGAGAACGCCGACCCTGACGTCAAGTACTTCAGCGGCACGGCGAAGTATTATGCCAAGTTCAACTTCGCCGGCGAAGCGGGTTCGTACGTTCTTTCGCTCGGCAACTGCAACAAGCAGATCGCAAAGGTGATTCTGAACGGCAAGGCCTTCGAGCCCGTCTGGTGCGAGCCATACGAGGTGCGCGTTTCCTCGGGCGATCTCAAGAAGGGCGAGAATGCGATCGAGATCGAGTTCACGAACGTGTGGGCCAATAGGCTTATCGGCGACGAGCAGGAGGAGCCTGACTGCAAGTTCGTGAAGGCCGTGTATCCGGGCGGATGGTATCTTGAGAGCTTCCCGAAGTGGTTCAAGGGCGGCATTGCATCGCGTCCGTCGAAGGGACGCAAGTGATTTACGGACTGGAACTATTTTACAAAGGACTCCAAGCTCACCCCCTCCGGTCTCCTCGGCCCCGTGCGCCTCTCGCGCACCACTCTAATTCCCTAGAGCCCAAGATGAAATGGTGCTAGGACTGGCGGCCGAAGCTGCGGGCGATTTCGCGGTTGGAGCGGTAGACCATCACGGGCTTGCCGCGCGGGCAGACGTATGGCATCTTCGCGTTGGCAAGTTCCTCCACAAGCTTCACCGCAGCTTCAGGCGTGAGCTGCGTCGAGGCGCCTGCGTACGCCCTTGAAACGGCGCGCGCCACGAGTTCGTCGCGCCAACGAGCGGCGCCGCGCCTTGCGCCGCCTTCGGCGATGTCGGCGGCGATGGAGGCGAGCGTGGCGGCGGTCGAGAAGCCGGCGAGAAGGTCCGGCACTGCGTCCACCTTCCACAAATCGCGCCCGAACTCCTCGATCTGGAAACCGGTGGCGGAAAGTTCGGATAGGAAAGAGCGAATACGCGCCGAATCGGCCGGTGGCAGCTGCACCGTCTCTGGAATGAGCAGCGGCTGGGATGCGTTTTCGCGGCGTTCAAGAAGCGTCTCGTATGCGATGCGCGCGCGAGCGGCGCGCGGATCAACCAGCACGAGGCCAGAGTCCGTCTCAAGGAGCAGATAGCCGGTCGCGGTCTGCGCGAGGAACTTGAACCATCGCCAAAGATTCGTGGACGAACCAGAAGGGCATGTGTTTTCTCCGGACGTCGCTGCAGGCTCGTCCGGAGCGGGCTGCGCGGATTGTTCCGCAGATTGCGGAGCGGGCGATTGCTGCGCCGGCGCTGCAGGCGGTTGCACGGGCTGCTGGTGCGGCAGCGAGAAGGAAGTCTGGACAGGCGCCGACGTGAATGGAACCGAAAAAGGCGCGGATGCGGCGTGCGGAGGAGTTGGAGCAAGCGAATCCTGAGTCGTTACTGCTGGCAGCTGGGGCGTTGTCGGGACGAGCGCGGCGGAGATGGCGGCGATTATCGCATCGCGCACGTCGGCGGGGCGGCGAAAGCGCACTTCGCGTTTAGCGGGGTGTACGTTAACGTCCACTTGCGTTGGCGGAAGGTCGATGAAGAGCACAAGTACGGGGCGCTCGTCGTCCTTGCCGCGCGGATATGCCTCGCGCACTGCGTAGTTGATGGCGGGTGCCGTT
>JAFUDL010000167.1 GCA_017459225.1 Kiritimatiellia bacterium | reverse complement strand
GTGTGCTGAAGCCGCAGGACACGTTCCTGCGGCGTCCGTACAAGTCGTGCTGGGCCACGTTCGGCGTGCCGTTCCCCGACGGGTGGCGCTACTACTTCTCTGCGGGGCCGACGGAGATCGGCGTCGTGACGGCAAAGACCCCGGCCGGTCCCTGGAGCGACCCGCTTGGCAAGCCGCTCATCGCTAGGGGCGAGTACCGGACGCAGGCGCGCGATCCGGACATCCTGCTCGACGACGACGGTTCGGCGTACATCGTGTTCGGCACGTTCAAGTACTTCATCGCGAAGCTCGGCGCCGACGGGCTCTCCCTCGCCGAGAAGGCCCGTCCCGTCGAGATCAAAGGCGAGTTCGGTCCGTACGGACAAGGAAAGACCGATGACAAGCCCTCGCTACACAAGCGCAACGGACTCTACTACCTTTCGTGGTCGAGCTTCTATGCCGTCTCCGAGAACGTGTACGGTCCATACCGCTACCGCGGGTCGGTGATCGACGCGGCATACGTCGCGCCGAAGTTCAGGCGCGACAGGATCGAACTCCACTACGATCGTCACGGGAACTTCTTCCAGTTCAACGGACAGTGGTACTACGTCGCGAACGATTACAGTCAGCCTGGCCGGACGCGGTTCTTCCGCGACGCAGTGATGGGATACGTCCACTACCGCGACAACGGCGACATCGCGCCCGTCAGGATCGACGAGGTCGGCGTGGGGCAGTACGATGCGTCGCGCGGGGAGATCGAAGCGGAGGACTTCTTCGCCGTACGCGGCGCGAAGGTCGGGGAGTGTCCCGTCTGCGGTTTTGAGCTGCGCATGGGCGACGGTAACGCGGTGCATTATCCGAACATCCGCAACGTGCCCGAAAACGCCACGCTCGCGCTCTCGTTCTGGGGCAAGGCCGGCGGCACGCTCGAGTTCCGCGAGGGGAAACCCGATGGACGCTTCTTCGGAGCCGTCAACGTTAAGCGGGGGAATCCCGGCCATTTCAGGAAGCTCTCCGCAAAGTTGCAAAACGCGCCCGACACGCTCGATCTCTGGATCGTCGCGAAAGGCGGAGGCGCGGAACTCTGCCATATCGACTGGTTCGCGTTCAGCTGGTAGAAGAATCCGCGCGGACAGCGGGGCCAGTTGCAATTGACGAATTAGAGAAGGATGTGCTAACATATCACCCATCTTCCATTGGGAAAACACAGATTCATGAAAATCACGAGAAAAGACTTCATCGCACTTGCCGTCGGCACGGCCGCCGGTTGCACATTGCCGCCGCGAAACAGCGGCGGCCGTCGCTGGTACAAGGGCATGATCCACGCGCATACATGCTGGTCGGATGGTTATGCCTTGCCAGAACAGGCAGTTGCCGTCTACAAGAACAGCGGCTACGACTTTTTCTCGATAACGGACCACAACCGCATCGGGTCCGATCCCGATCGCTGGATCAGGGTGGCTCCGCTTGACGGCACATGGCCGCCGAAGACGGTGGAGCCTTCGGTCTTTGATGCGTTCAAGTCCGCCTTTCCGGACGCTAAATGGCGCATGCGGAATGGCAAGCCCGAGGTGCGGATGAGCACGATGGCGGAGATCGCCGCGCGCTTCAACGAGCCGGGAAGGTTTCTCTTCGTGCCGGGTTGCGAGATCACGACGTACGTCGTAGGCGCAGACGGTATGCGGTGCGACCTGCATATGAACTGCGTCGGGCTCGACGAGGTGATACCGCCCTACAGGAATGCGTCGCTCGTCCAGGCGGTACGCGGCAAGACGAAGTCCAAAGTGATGCGCGAGGCGAAGGATCAGGTGGACGCGCTTGCGAAGGCGAAGGGGAACGCGCCTCACGTGTTCTTCGTCAACCATCCGCACTGGAGATACTATGACGTTTTGCCGGAGGACGTCATCGCCAATCCAGATGTGCGCTTCTTCGAGGTCTGCAACAACGCCTCGACCTGGACGGTGGATGATCCGATGCCGAAGGACGGGTTTGACCTCGACCGCTTCTGGGATGCCGTGAACGCGTCGCGCTGCCTTCGCGGCGAACCGCTGCTCTACGGAATAGCCACGGAGGATACGCACTTCTACCCTGGAAGCGGCACCAGCCACAAGCCCATAATCTTCGGCGACGCGTGGATAGGCGTCCGTTCCGGCGCACTCACCCAGAACGCGCTGTTCGCGGCTATGGATAGGGGCGACTTCTATGCGGCGAGCGGGGTCGACATTGATGACATCGCATTTGACCGCACCACGGGAACGCTGTCCGTCGCCGTGCCGGCAAAACCTGGAGTGGCGTACAAGGTGAGGTTCATTACGACGAAGCGCGGCGTCAAGGTCGATCCTGTGAAGACGGTCGAGATCCCCGCGAAAGGAGGCAAGGAGACGGCCCGGCGCGTGCCGGTCTATTCTGATGGCGTTGGAGCGGTCGCGAAGACGGTGACGTTCGGCAAGGGCGAACCTGTGCTCGCGAGCTACAGACTTGCGGATGACGATCTGTACGTTCGCGCGCGGGTGGAGTCTGACGAGGCGACCACGTATCCAAACGCCAAAGACAGGATGCATCCTCTCATCAAGGTGGCATGGACGCAACCCTACCGTCGGTGAAAAGAGGAAGTGTTGAAATGCTGTAACCTTCTCGGTTCAGACGTGTAAATAGGGCGAGAACATTAAAAGGAGAAATGACATGGAATTCAAAGAGTTGATTGATTCTTTCGCAAAGCGGCACGGCATCGCAGACCTTGCTCCGGAAGACGATGGGGTGTCCCTTGACATAGACGGCATCGTGGTGGCGATTGTGGCCGTTGGCGGCGAGATTGTGCTCTCCGCGGAGATTGGCGAGCCGCCGGTCGAAGGAAGGGCGGAGTTCGCCGACGCATTGCTTGAGGCGAACATGGAGTCTGCGGCGTTTTTCGCGAAAAGCGCACAGACCGGCAAGTACATGCTGTTGCGGCGTCTCAATCTGCTGACGCTGGACGATGCCGCCTTTGACAATTCAATTGAGGCGCTCGTCAACTCGGCCGAGGTCTGGCGCAAGATGCTTGACGATTTCCGCCCCGTGGCCAAGGCGGCCGCCGAAGGTGCAGATGCGGAAGAACCATTGTTAGGCGCGCCTGGCTTCATGCAGGTCTAACGTTGTTTTTCCAGTTGCTGCATGGAAAATTCAACATGATGACCAATCAAAGAGAGTGACATGAAGAAAATGGCAATTGTTGCCGCCTTGCTGACGGCGGCGAGTCTTCATCCATGCGCGGCGGCCGCGTCACGTGCCGTGCTGGTTGACAGGGACATCGTGATCTATGGCAGCACGCCCGCCGCGCTTTCGGCGGCGGTCCAGGCGAAGCGCATGGGGCGGAGTGCCGTTATCGTGTGCCCCGAGACGCGGATCGGAGGGCTCACGACAGGCGGACTTGGCGCGACGGACATCGGCAACAAGGCCGCGTTCGGAGGAATAGCACTTGATTTCTACAAGGACGTGGCGAAGTACTATGGAAATCCCGACCATCTTGTGGTTCAGTTCCCGAACGAGAAAATGCGCAAGGCGACGTCGGCCGGCATACTCAAGAGCGAGTCGAAGTGGACGTTTGAGCCGTCCGTGGCGCTTTCCATCCTGGAGGGCTGGGAGAAGCGCGACGGACTCGACATCCGCCGCAACGAGTGGCTCGACCGCAAGAACGGCGTGGAGAAGAAGGACGGACGCATTGTCTCCATCAAGACGCTTTCCGGCAGCGTCTACAGCGGCAAGGTGTTCATTGACGCCACATACGAGGGCGACCTTATGGCGGCGGCCGGGGTCTCGTACCACGTGGGGCGTGAGGCGAATTCCGTCTACGGCGAGACGCTGAACGGCAACGAGCCTGGGCAGGCGAAGTTCCACCAGCTTCACAAGGGAATCGACCCCTATGTGAAGCCAGGCGACCCGACGAGCGGGCTCCTCCCCTGCGTCGAGCCCTACGACCCGAACTTCAAGCCCGGAGACGGCGACGCGCGCGTGCAGGCGTACTGCTTCCGCATGTGCCTCACCGACAACCCGTCGAACCGAATCCCGTTCAAGAAGCCCGAGGGATACGACGAGAAGGACTACGAACTCATGTTTCGCCACTTGGCGCTTGGCCCGCTCGACCGCAACGGGATGCCGTGGATCAACTCGAAGATGCCGAACCGCAAGACAGATACGAACAACCGCACCGGCTTTTCCACCGACTTCATCGGGCAGAACTGGAACTGGCCGGAGGCGTCCTACGCCGAGCGCGAGAAGATTCTCGCCGCCCATCTCAAGTACCAACAGGGACTCATGTGGACGCTCGCGAACCATCCGCGCGTCCCGGAGAAGATCC
>JAFUDL010000166.1 GCA_017459225.1 Kiritimatiellia bacterium | reverse complement strand
TGCCTTCCCAGGCTACTTCATGGTAGGAGAAACCCCAGCCCCAATCAGGAGGCGTCCAATCCGGTTGTCCAATGGCACAATAGGGATTGGTGTCAAAATACCATCCCATGATAGATGCGTACAGATTGCAGCCTAGAAGATTGGAAAAGGAAAATACAAAGGAAGCACAATCCGTACAGTTGACTTTCTTTGTCATAAGAGGGTCATTTAAGATCTTAATACACTCCGACAACTCCACTTCATATACCTGCCAGAATATCCATCGTCGATAATCATTAGTAAAATACGAAGCTCCATCTACAGTGTCGTAAAAAAACGAGCCCGACCTGTTTATCGCCACCCTGACATTAGACGCAGCCGCCGGAAAGTCCATTGCACCCACAGCGGCGCCGCACGCCCATTCAAGCGCATTGGTCCATGCGCACTGGTCGGAGGTCAGGTCGCTGCTCCACGGTTCGACTGGATCCCCCAGCACCACGTATATGCGGTGCGGTCCCGTCATGCAATGTAATGTCGGAGCAATAGCCTCGCCGCCAAGCCTGGAAACAAACCATCCCATATTGACAGTGTTTCGCGCCACCTGACCGTACACCACGCCTATGGACGGGAACGATACCCATGCCGACGCGCCGTCCACAAAGTCCACAGGTTTGTCAAGGAGTCCATAGACTCCGAACACATTTCCGGTCATCTGCGCAAACACCACAACATTGGTGCTGATCTTTGGCTCAATCGAGAATCTGGCCTGCACCATTGGCGTCGCCCATGCCTTGTAGCACGCCGGGAAATTTGTTGCGCCTCCGCCCGACCACTCGCCAGTCGCGGGATCGAACCCAACCTCGCCGAAGTTCGCCCTCACGGGAAACGGCAGCGTGAACGGATAGGCGCCCGAATAGACGGTGCCCACGGGAGCGGAGCAGATGTATGTGGACACGCCGTATATCACGGACGGAAGGCTGTACGCCATCGACGTCTCGTACCATCCCGCCTCAGCGCGGTCGCCCAGGCCGTCGTTGTCGGTGTCACCGGAGTTGGGGTCTGTCCCCGCGCGGAACTCCTCGAGATTCGAGAGACCGTCCTCGTCGGGGTCAAGACCTGCCTCGCCAAGGTGCAGAGGGTCAAGGCCATGGGCCAGTTCCCAGTCGTCGGGCATGCCGTCTCCGTCTGTGTCTACGAGGTATGGCGACGTGCCGAAGTTGAGGCTTTCGTTCCAGTCTAGGAGTCCGTCGCCGTCGGTGTCGCCCGAGCCGCCGAAGGAGAAGAACGCGGGCGACGTGACGCCGAAGCCGTCGAGCGTTTCGCGCGCGATGGACACAAACACGTTCGTGTCGCCCGTGAGGAAGGTCGCGTTCGTGACGGCAAACCAGGCGGCATGCTCCGCCAGATTCGTCTTCGCGGCAACGGTGACCTCTACTGCGGAGATAGAGTCGGCCGCCGGCCGGAAGAGCACAAGATCCACGCCCGAAGTTGACACGTTGATGGCGGACACGTGCGGCGTCTCGACCGACCCGTCGCGCGGCATTGCGGCGGACAGGGGGCTGCTCGCCCTACCAATGGCCTGCCTGTCGTTCTTTGGAATCGCGACAAGAGCGAGCGCCGCCGCGAGGACGGCGACGGCGGCGTTCCTGATCCGATGCCGCCATACGAAGCAGACAAGCGCGAACGCGCCTATCGCCGCAATGCCGGCGATGCACGCCCCCATGGGATTTATCTGCACAATTTCCATGCCCATAGTCTATCAAAATGAAGGCTTCTTTTCAACAGCCGACGACCCAGGCGCAAGGTTTGCATAGAGTGCCTAGCCTATCAGGTACTCCTCCGATCACAACCTAACAACCCCACTATTACAATCGCGCTTCCATCGGGCGCGCAACTATGATAGACTATGGGCAGCGGAGAAAATTTACATGAAAGGACGCATCATGTCTTCAACGGCAAACAACATCCGGCGGTTCTGGCCCGTCGCGGCGGCGTGCGCGTGCGCATTGATCTGCGCGGCGCAGTCCGCCGACCCCGCCCAGCTCACAAGGCTCATCGGATATGCGGACTACTACGTGCGCGAGTTCGAGAAGGAGGTGGCGCTCCAGCGCGGCGGAGAGAAGATGGTGTGGCGCAACCAGCGCACCGCCCTCGAGAAGGTCCGCGACCTCAAGCTCAAGTATCCAGACGACCCGCGCGTGGATGCCCTCTTCCGCCGGGTGCGCGCCGCGCTGAAGCGTTCAAAGGGCGACTTCGTTGACGTGCAGGCGGAGTGGACGCAGTACCTCCACAACGAGGATAACATGCGCCAGCTCATCTCGAAGCTGGGCGAAGAGGAGTGGCAGCGCATCATCGAGTCCCATAAGGAAGGAATGATCGAAAAGGCGTTCCCCGCACCAGACTCCGCCGAAATCTCCGTCGAGGAGCTCAAGGGCAGATACGTCGTGCTCGAAGACGTGGAATATCCCGCCAAGCAGTTCTACGGCGCTTCAGGCGAATACATCTGGTGCGGAAAGCCTTCAAGCGGATTCTGGTTCATCGATCTTGCCGGACGCGACTGGCTGGGACCGTACGAGGCGGCCAAGCGCTACCGCAGAACGGTGGATTCGTCGATGCAGGAAGTTAAGAAATGGACCGTCCTCGCCGAGGTCTCGGGCATCACCGCAGAAAACCCCATCGGCGGCGAAGAGGGTCCTGGCGCCTTCTATTTCGGATGGATTCTCAAGCCGGTGGCAATCAAGATTCCTGACCATCTAGTGGCAGTGCGCGACAAGGAAGCGGAATCCTCCGGACGCTTCATCGGCGAGGAGAAAGTCGAGGCGATCAAACAGGGATGGTACACGATCAAGGAGATTCCTAAGGATGTCACGCCCGACCGTCTGATGGAGATATTCATGACCGCCATCAAGGAGAAGAACCACAAGCTCTACCTCCAGTGCATAGACCCCGAATACATGGGCGGCACGTACGGAGAAGACGAGGTGAAGCGCTACTTCTGGGATCTCCATCAGGAGCGCTTCCACGGCGAGTACGTCCACGCCACCTTCTCCAAGCCGAAGATCACCGTGCAGAAGGGATTCGACCGCAAGGACGAACTTCAGAACTTCTTCCTCGACGACGACGACCGCAAGACGCTCGAGAAGATCGGCGGGGAGAAGGTAGAAGAGGCGGTGGTTGAGTCCATCGCCTACGACAAGAACGGCAAGCAGCTCGGCTCGCCGCATCCTCACCGTCTCCGCCGCAAGGGCGGCGGGCGGTGGTATGTGCTCGACTACCAGCAGAGATTCTAGCAAGGAAAGGCGAATGAGATGAAAAAGATACTTGTGTTTGCAGTCGCTGCAGTCGCCGCATGCGCGGCGTTCACGAAGCCGAAACCTCTCTCGAAGGCAGAGATCGAGAAGCGGGACAAGGCCAACTGGGGAGGCGTGGACTATTCCGCCGCGCCGGACGGCGAGAATTCCGTGGCCAACGATCTCGCGCAGATGAGGTCCATGACAAGAGGCGAAGCGGCCAAGTTCAACAAGCTGCACGAGTTCTGCAAAAACGTGTACAAGGCCGCAAAGATCATCGACACGGACCCCGGAACCGTTCTCGGCGACGCGCTGAAAGATCTGGGCCGCCCCATCGACCCCACGCCGCAGCGCATGCTCACGAACCTCTCAGCCACGCCGGCGCAGAAGCTCGCCTTCAAGAGCCTCCAGGGTGCAAAGAACACGCTTGCGAAATTCGGCAAAGTGGTGCGTCCCAAGGTAGCCGCCCTGGTGAGAGCGGAGATCGAAACCCGCCTCTACTCCGAATACAACCATCTTGTGCGCGTGGTGAATCTCGGCATCATCCAGGATGGCTCGCTCGTCAAGAGCCTCACGAAGGTCGATACGGCGTGGGGCAAGTACGTCAAGCTTCTGGACAAGATCGGCAATGGCACGGACAAGTGGAAATACTATCCCTCGGAACTCCGCAACCCTGAAAAGAAAAAAGAGCTCTTTGCCGCCGTTCTCAAGGAGTCGGGGCTCGACTGCGCACTCGACGCGGACGGCAACCTGCACGCCAAATCCAGCCGCTACCTTCACACGCTTGACTCCTATTTCAAGCGCACCACCGATGCCGACCTCAAAAAGTTCGAGGAGGCAATCGATAGGTGCTGGGCATCCCACAACGAGGCCGTAGAGGTACTGGACAACTTCAAGGCGTGGTTCGCGGAAACAGGAATGTCACTCGACCCCTATCCGCGCGAGTTCGTCAAGGAGCTCTGCATTGCCTACGCGAACTACATCCACAAGAACTGCGACGTGCTGGAGGGCTGCAAAAAGATATTGGCCGCCCTTCGCGACGAATCACAGCATGTTGGGAAGCTGCGCAAGTGCAAGGGATTCTCGCCGAACAAGGCGTACTTCCTGAGAAGCGGCGCTGTCTCGGAAAGGCCGCCGGCATACGTGCGCCGCACGAACGAGCTCAGGCTCGAGGCCAAGGCGCGCTTCGAGGCCGCGGTTAAGCGGCGCATCGACACCGCCGGACGTATTCAGATCTAGCCGCTAGGCGCGAATCCGATCACCTCACGAGGACGGCAAAGCCGCAGAAGAGGTATAGACCGTCTTCGCGCCTAACAAGTTTCCGCCCGGCAGCGGCGCTCTTCGCGTCCAGCACGAAGGTCACCGTGTCGCCGGGATTGTTAGTCCAACTCACGATCTTCTGCTCGCCGCCCCGCCTGCGGCTCACGTCCACAGTGATCTTTGCGTTGGCGTCGAACCGCACGAGGCCCACCTCGCCGCTGGTTCCATTGGCCGCCACGCCGTCCACGCTGAACGTCGTCTTCCTGTCGCCGAGATCGAGCGTGGCGCCGTTCTTCAGCACCAGCGGAGGTCTGAAATCGCCTGCCTTGTATGCGCCGTACACGAGCACCTCGGCCGACGAGGTGCCGGCGTTGCGCTCCCAGACGTCGGCCAGATACTCGAAGCCGCGGAAGTCGAAGTTGCCCTTCATCTTGAACTTCGAGTGCGTCGTCACGTCCACGGTGTAGGGCCCGCACCCCGCGAGCCATTCCCACTGGCCGATTCCTTCAAAGACCAATCGGCCACAGTCCCTGGCCCGGATGGCCCCCATGCCCACGTATCCGCCAGCCACGTCGTTGGAGAGCGTGAGAGTGTGGCCGTTCATGGTGAGCCACATCGGATTCTGGTCGGGGCAGCCGAAATATACCTTGTCGAGCACCATGCGCGCATCTCCCGTGAGGACCACGGACCGGCCGAGGAACTTGTAGGCGGCGTCGTATCCGTTCGGGCCTGAAGTCGTGGAGGCGAAGAACGTGCCTGCAAGTTCGTAGGAGTATATGCACGTCGAGGTGCTGAAGCAGCCGTTCATGTCGTATTCGGCGCCGCTCTCGACCGTCACCGCCGCATTCTTGGGGCCGAGCGGGTTCGAGGCCGTGCCGAGGGCGAGCCTGCCCGCGGCCACCACCGTGCCGCCGACGTAAGTCTGGGAAATCTTGGGAATGAACACGCCTTCGCCTTCCTTCACGAGCTTGACCGCGCCTGTGATCGCCACCTCGGTGTTCTCGACGGTGGCCGCGCCGACGTCCAGATGCAGCTCTCCGCCGCCCGGGGTGTCGGTGATGGTGGCCTTGCCTGAAAGGCCGGCCACGGTGAGCTTGTGGCCATTGAGGTCAATCACCGCGCCGTCGTCGAAACCAGCCACGCCGCGCCAGTCGCAGTCGGCGGAAAGCGAACACGCGCCGATTTCCAGCCTGCGCCACGCGGCCGTAGGAGCGGCCTCCGCAGTAAGCGAGAACGACGTCGCGCCCGTCACGCGCACCGTGGTGACGGCGGTGGGAACGGCGCCGGGGAGAACGGCGCCGCGGATGTTGCGGCACTCCCAATTCGCGGGATCGTCGAGGGCAAGCGGGGCGCCGCCGCCAGTCCACTCGGCGGTCACGGGCGCGGCGAGATCGTCCATTTCAAGCACGACGGCCGTGCCGTCCGCCGAGAGCGCAGGCCGCAGGCCCTCCACTTCGGTGTTCTTCAGTTCGATGCATTCGGCTGCGGTCGCGCCCTCCGGCAGCGATATGCCCCCGTCGGCCGTGAACACGGCATCGGACCCGGCGTATCCGTCGAGGTCGATCACCAGTTTTGCGCCGTTGGCCACCGTAACAGTCCCGCCCGCCCTGACGAACGGCGGCGCAACCAACGCCGAGCTCTCCCCTATTTCGACGGAGCCGTCAACCGCGACCGTTTTCGCGCCCGAGACGTCAAGCGTCTTGGCGCCGGTCACCTTGAGGGTGCTTCCCTTCGATACTGAGAACGGCCCGCCCAACGCGACGTCGCGCGCGAGCGCGATGACGGGCTCGCCCGGCATCGCCTCCACCGCCACGTACGGCGGCATCGGATCGGGCGGCGTGAACGTGCCGCCTTCGCCCGCGCGCACCGTCAGGCGCGTCCAGTCGC
>JAFUDL010000165.1 GCA_017459225.1 Kiritimatiellia bacterium | reverse complement strand
GGTTTGCTCGCGAGGCGGGAGTGGTGCACGTGGTGATCGCGGAAAGGCGTGAATGAGGCGCATCCTCCATGCATGCTGGCCGCTTGCCGCGGTTGTGGCGTTCACGGCTGCGCTTGCGCTGCAGATACCGCGCAAGGCGCTTTTCTTCCGTGCGGTCGCGCTGGAGCGGCCTGCGCCGTTTGCGTCGTTCACGGAATTCGGCGCTGCAGAATACGCAGCCATAATGCAGAAGGTGCGGATGTCGTGGCAGATGCGCTCTCACGGTGCCGGCGCGCTTGCTGAAAGCCAGATCGGGGTGCTGGATCTGGGCGAAGAGTCGCAGCCGCCCGAGCCGCTTGAGTTGCCGGGGAGCTTCTTCGCGCACCATGCGCTTGAGCAGCCTGCCGCGCCGAGCGTGCCGCTTTCGCCGCCTTCGCTTGCGCCTGCAGAGGAGCTTCCGCAGCTTGCGCCGCCAGACGACACTGCCGAGGCTCTACGTCTCCGCGATCAGCTGCTCGTACTTCCAGAGTCCCTGCGCACGGTCCTTGAAGATGTTCCGCCGCCACTGCCGGGAATCGAGTGACGATAGGCATTTGCAATAAAAGCATTGTCACGGTTTTCCGTTGCGCCGCCTATGGGGGGTATGATATCATTACCCTCATGAAAAACAGACTGTTTCCAGAAGGGCGGCATGAAATGCGGGCACAATAAGCATTTGCCTAATGGGCAGGGGTTTTGATATAATCTGACGCGCAATGAACCAGCTTTTTACAGTAAACGACCTGCATGTAACCTACAAGCGCCCCGGCGAGAAGCCGCTTGAGGCGGTGAAGGGCGTCAGCTTCGTGCTGAACGAGCGCGAGACGCTTGGCATAGTGGGAGAGTCCGGCAGCGGCAAGTCCACGATCGCGAAGACGCTCATGCTCCTGCATCCCAGCTCTGGCGGCGAGATACTCTTCTGCGGCAAGAACGTGGCGCAGTTCACCCCCGACGAGCGCCGCGCGTACAGGCGAAACGTGCAGATGGTGTTTCAGGACGCGGTGGGCTCGCTCAATCCCCGCATGACGATACGCCAGGCGCTCGAGGAGGCGTTGCGCCAGACGCGCGTGGAGAGCGCCCGCAAGCCGGAGGAGCTGCTCGACATCGTGGGGCTTTCGAATGCGGTGCTGGATCAATATCCGCGCGAGCTATCCGGCGGACAATGCCAGCGCGCCTCGTTCGCGCGCGCGCTTGCGGTGCATCCCAAGGTGCTTGTGGCGGACGAGCCCGTGTCGGCGCTGGACGTCTCCGTGCAGGCGCGCATCCTGAACCTGCTGCGCGACCTCAGGCGCAACCTTGATCTTGCGGTGATTCTAATCGCCCACGACCTCGCCGTTGTGCGCAACGTGTGCGACCGCGTGTGCGTGATGCACAAGGGGCTTTTCGCGGACCACGGGCAGGCGGAGGAGGTCTTCGCCCGTCCGAAGAGCGAATACACGCGGGAGCTTCTCGCCGCTGTGCCCGATGTCGCACGAGAGCTTGCCCGCAGGAACAAATCTTGTTGCACTTGAGTGACATTTCCGCGGCCTTTTTTTGATTTAATATTGATGTGGCCGCGTGGTGCGGCCGTACTTTGAACTATTAAAGGGAATGGCCAAGATGAACAGATCCGTCATGATCGCCTGCGTGCTCCTCGTGGGAGCGGCGTTGTGCGCTCAGGACGCATCGCAGACCAATTCCCCGCCGCAGAATGTCCAGCAAGTGCCCCAATTCCAATGGCCCCAGTTCCAGGGGCCGCAGAACCTTGCCATCGTGATCGACTGTTCGGCGGCTGCCGAGAGGAGGTTTGAATTTCTACGGCGTGCCGCCGTGGAAAGTCTGCGGCGCCTTGCCGATACGGACATCGTGTCGGTTGTCGTGTACAACGACCATGCGTCCGTGCTAGCGCCCGCCCAGGCGGCGAAGAACCGCGAGGAGCTTATAGAGAGGCTGGAGACGCTAAAGCCAAGGGGCGAAGCCGCTCTCTTCGCGGGGATTTCCGCCGCCGCAGAGGAGCTTCGAAAGAACAAGGACGGAAAGTTCACGAACCGCATGTTCGTGTTGAACGCCACCTCTGGCACCGTGGGGCCGCATAGAGAGCTGGAGCTTTGGGATATTGCCGATGCCCTCGCAAAGGAGAACATGCGCGTCTTTTTCGCGGGAATGATGCGCCGCGGCGGACCGGGCGGAGGAGAAGGAAGGCCCGGCGGATTCAGAGGACGCGGAAGGCCCGGCGGATTCGGAGCGCGCGGTTTTGGTCCGTACCGCATGCGCATTCCACGCCCCCAGCCCGAGGCGAATGAGAGCGAGCAGCAGACGCCTAAGGAGCAGCCATAAATTGTGATGAATTGATTACACTTTCTCGCGTTGATTGTGTCGATTTTTCGCGTACTTAAGAGTGAGAGAGCTTTTCATTGAATCAGCGAAAGTTTTCCCAACAAACAAACCAAAAACAAAAAAGGAGCAAACAATGAAGACAATGATGACGATGCTTGTCGCGGGACTTCTATCCATAGCGACTTTTGCAAAGATGCCGCCTCCTCCGCCGCCGGGATTCGGATTCGGCTGGCAGGGTCCTCGCACTCATATGCGCGGTCAGCGTCAGTGGAGCCGCCGTGGTTTCCGCGGTCAGCGCCAGTTCGGACCGCGTGCATTCCGTGGTCAGCGCCAATTCGGCCGTCGTGGATTCAAGGGCAATGTCTGCCCTTGCTGCGGCGCGAAGTTTGACCGTCAGAACTTCAAGGGCTTTAAGTTCAGGCCGCAGGGTCCGAAGTTCGGCCGCCGTGGTTTCCAGCGTCCGCAGTTCAAGGGTCAGGGTCCGAAGTTCGGCCGCCGTGGCTTCCAGTGCCCTTAGTTCAAGGGTCAGTGCCCTAAGTTCAAGGGTCAGTGCCCGAAGTTCAAGGGCCAGTGGCCCAAGTTCAAGGGCCAGTGCCCCTAGTTCACGGGCCAGTGCCCGAAGTTCAAGGGCCAGTG
>JAFUDL010000164.1 GCA_017459225.1 Kiritimatiellia bacterium | reverse complement strand
GGTATGTCAACCTCAGGCAGGCCGGTGACCTTCAGCAGATCCACGTCGGCTCGTGGGTGAGAGCTCTGAACGGCGCAGACCGAAAGTCGAATGCCGCCACCAACACGGGCATCGACGAACTTGCCGTGTTCGACTACCCCGTGACCGCGGAGCAAGTCAAGTGGCTCGCGAAGTACCGCCCCGCTCAGCCCGCGAGCGGTCCTGGCCGCGCCATGCCGATCTGCTGGCTTCTCGATACGGGTAACGATTCTACAGGTGGCGTTCAGCCCACCAATTACGGCACCGGCACTGACGTAGCGTACAAATGGGAGACTAGTTACGCCAACTGGGTGAGCGTTGGCGCGTTTGGGTCAGCCAGGGCGTTTCACACGAACAGCAAGGCCACGTTCCGTGTGGATGGGGCGTCGGCCGTTGACGGTCTTGGCGCGACGCTCGGCTCAGGCATGACGCTCTCGTTCTGGATCAAGGCTCCGAAGACTCTTAGCCCTCTTTGGCGAGATTTCATGTCTTTCCGCCTTGGAAACCGCTACGAGCGTTTCGAGTGGAATTCAAGCGACCCTGTGGGAGTCTATTTGTACGGTACTTCCAACTCTTCTGCCGACATCAAACTCGGAGAAAACACCTGGCAGAACATCTGCATGGTGTGGAATGCGGATACCTCCAGGTTTGATTTCTATCTTGACGGACAAATAAACGCGTCCTATCTGTCGGTCTCTTCGCCGTCTGCCGCCGAAGCGCTCAAATCGTTTACGGTGGGTGGTCAGGTATTCGCTGCAAACGGTTCGACCAGAACGACCTCTGGCAGTGCGAATACGTTCATTGACGAGGTCGCCATCTTCAACCACTCGGTTTCTCCTGAGCAGGTTCAGTGGCTTGCGAACAACGTGCCGTGTCTGCCGCCGTTCGATGCGACGAACCTCGTGCGCACGGTGTCGGCGAACGGCTCGTGGGCTGGCGGCCTTGCCTCGTGGACGGTGCGGGAATGGGATGACGCAAACGAGGCGTGGGCGAGCACCACGCGCACCACGATCTATCCCGCGCTCGAAGATACGGAGGTCGAAGTGGCGATGACGCTTGCGGACGGCGTAGAGCTGACCAACGACACCTTCGTCACGCCGAAGAAGCTCGTCATGACGGCGGACGGCGCAAGCCCATCCACGGCCATCCTCAAGGCCACGGCGGATTCGCGCTTTGCGCCTGAGGCACTTGAGATCGGCGAGGGGCTTCAGCTCACCGTTCCGCTCTACGCCGTGAACGTGGGCGGGACGCTCACGTTCGGCGCGGATGCGAAGATCACGTTCGACGTCTCCAACTACGACGGCATCGGCGAGGTTGCGCTCACTGCGGGCGGCATCGCGCTTCCCGAAGGCGAGACGGACGCACTCACGCACTTCGCTGTGACGGACAACCGCTTCGAGCTTTCGCTCTCCGCCGACGGAAAGATCGTCTATGCAAAGCTCAACAACGTCGCCGCGACGGCGACGTGGACTGGCGCGGGTGATGGCACGAGCCTCGGCTCCGCCGACAACTGGGAGTGCCGCAACAGTGCCGGGACAGTCCTGCCGAACATCCTGCCCTGCGAGTTCACGCGCGTGATCGTGTGCAGCTCCCTCGGCGTGCGGGACGTTCCCGCCGGGACGACGATTCCGTGGCAGTACCTCCGCATCGAGGCAGGAAGCGCAACGCTCGCGGCGGATTCCGTCGATTGGCGTGGGATTCCCTTGCTGTGCGTCCCCGAAGGCGTGACGGTGGATCTCAATGGTAAGGAGCTGTACCTGAACGGATCGCTTGAAGGCAAAGGAACGATTACCTCTTCGGTCGCCGGCGGCGAACTGCATGTGGACGTCACGGAAGGGACGACGAACACGAACGCGACCATCTTGTTCACGGGCTCGCTCAAGTTCGTCAAGGACGGCGACGGAACGTTCATTGCCGCGCGCGAAAGCCAGACCTACACGGGCGGGACGGAGATTGCGGACGGGACGCTGAGGCTCGGCACGAACAAGTTCCCGCTCGGGGCAAAGAACGCATCCGTGAAGATTTGCGCGGGCGCGCTTTATGACATGGCGGGCCATTACAGCACGTCGTCCTGCATCTACGCCTACGACCTCGCGGGCACGTTCCGCAACAAGACGAATGTAAGCGGCGGCGGCTACAATACGGCAATCAGGATCCTGGGCTCGACGTTCGTCGTCTCGGGGGACGATGCGCGTCTTGAACTGGACAGCGTCTATTTCGCCTGTCCCGACACCACGCCTGCGATGTTCACGATGAACGGGTACACGCTGACGTTTGACGGCACGAGCTATGTCGGGCTTGGCGCATTCCGCTCGAACGACTACGGCAAGTGGGTGTTCTCCGGCGGAGATTGCTGCTACGAGTGGCTCAACGGCTACGGCCCGACCAACGTGGACGTGGAGGTGCATGCGCCCGCCTACTTCAAGCTGAAAGGCAACGCCGACGTCAAGGGGCTTGTTTACGAAGGGACGCTCTGGCAGAAGAATCAGGTCGTCTCCCACCTTCTGGTGTACGGGAGATACCTTGCCGGGCCGTGCCACCTGCCGATCAACATGCGCAACGGCTCGACGCTCGACCTGAGCGCGATTACGGGATCGTTCGACCTCACGAACGCGGTCGCGAATACGACAGCCTACGTTGCAAGCGCCGTGGTCGGCGACATGACCTTCCAGTCCGGTACGGCGGAGGAGCCGTCCATCATTAATGTAAACCTCGCGGGAAAGACCGACCTCAACGCGATAAGGAAGAGCGAGAGCCCGTACGTCGTCACTTGGCCGTCGCAGCCCGCGAACGTGAATTTCGTTCTCGACGCGCAGAGCAGCGCCAATGGCTACAAAATCTGTCCCGAAGCTGAAGGCCTGCGCCTCGAGCGTTTCATGGGAATCGTGATCCTGGTTCGCTGACGGTGTTGGCATGAACGATTGAAAGAGAGGAAAAGGCATGAAGAAGAACGTGATTCGCGTGGTGGTGGCCGCGCTTATGGTGTGCGCGGCGGGAACGGCGCTGGCCGTGACGACGCATCGCATGGCCGATACGGACATCTCGTACTCGGGCGGGTTCATCACGACCGGAGGCGTGCTGGTGTTTCCCGGCAAGACGCTCGCAGACCTCGAAGGCCACTCCTTCTGGGGCACGATGGGCGGCGGGTCCTTTGGCGCAGTCAAGACAGGGTTGTCCAACCAAGTCAAGCCGTATCCCGCGAACGCGACGGGCGCCGCCATCCAACGCTACGATTTCGACATCGTGACGATTGAGGGAACATATTACAAAGCCGTCCATATCCAGCTGTACAACGGCGAAGGCGGCGTGTATGCGAAGATTCCGAAGGCATGGTATGTTTCTACTTCCAAAGCCGGCTTTACGACAAGTTTCTATACCGTAAACGCCAGTACGGGCGAACTGACGTGGAACACCGTGTCGAACAGCGGCATTGCAACGACTGCAACGGTGAGTGGTTACGGCGTGAGGGCAATGGGCGTCGCCAGGGGGCTTTCGCAGACGAAACAGCTTGCGTTCCCCGGGCTCACGGTTGCGCAGATCGGCACCAACGTCAAGGGCAAGCTGTCCGCGAAAGTTGCTGGCGGATCGAGCGGATCAATGCTTGGACTGCCGCTTCTCTTCACCAACGCCGTCGTAACCGCCGGCACGGCGGCGAACCCAACGGCGATCCGCTGCGAGGCCCAGTACTATGATGGCAATAACTTGAAATGCGCAGTCGTGGAGTTCAGCGACGGCGAGGGCGGCGATGGCGTGTACGCGCAGCTCGTCGGCGGATATTACAAGGCGACCACGGAACTCGGCATGAGGTTCGTGAAGGACGACGGCACCAAGGTGGATGACAGCAACGTCAAGGTCGGTGGTGTTCCGACGTGGATCTTGGCGAGCGGCTACGGGATGTACAACGTCGAAGTGACGGAGGAGGCGGTGATCCCTGCGGCAAATACGCATTTCTTCGACAGATTCTCGTATCTCGGCGGCACGGCGCAGATCGTGTTCCCCGGCGTGTCGCTTTCGGAACTGGAGGGCTTCAAGTTCTACGGGCTTATGCAAGGTGCGGCAATTGGCGGCGGGGAACGCTTCGCCGTCAACGCCTACAGCCACGCCGTGACGCGCTATCCCACCGACACCGCCCAGCCGCTGCAGAAACTGTTATTCGCCCTTGCGTGCGCGGACGGAGCCTACACGAAATACGTGGTGGTGGAACTATCGCAGGGGACGGGCGGCGTCCAGGCAAAGGCGGTCAAGGCGATGTACAGGGCGAACCCTAAGGATAAAAACGGCAATGTGACAGGGCATTACGCGACGTCTATTCCGTTCACGGTCGATGCATCCGGCACCGTTGCCGTGGCGTCTGGTTTCACCAACACAGGCGTCGCCGCAGGAGATCATGGATCTGGATACGGCATCAAGCAGCTGGGCGTCATGAGCATCATCGGCAGCAACACGCTTGTGTTTCCCGGCTTGAGGGTCAAGGACATCTTCAACCACGAGATCTTCGGCAAGGCGTGCGGCGGCGCCATAAGCAATTCAGACCAGATGCAGGAGATGAAATGCTTCAACCGCATCATAACGGCCACTGATTCCACGACCGGCGAGATCACGGAATTCCGCGCCGAGATGCAGATGCCGGCCGGGTACGCGAAGTGCGTGGCCGTCCGCTTCACGAACGGCGAGGACGGCGTGCATGCAACCGCCTTCAAAGCAGGGTACTACAGTCTCTACAACGACAGGCTGGGGCGGAAGATCACGAACGACGCCGGGACGGGCGTTGTCGTGAACAACAACAGCATCGCATCGGCATCGGCTTGGGCGGGTGGATACGGTGTGTGCGACCTTTCGGTGGCGCTGCACGACGCGGACGGCGCGCCCGCGACGGCGGTGTGGAACGGAGGCGATCCTGCGGAGACTTCGAGCTGGACGTGCAAGGCCGCAGACGGCACGGCGCTTCCCGACGCGCTTCCCAACAAGTACACGCAGGTACACATCTCGTCGAGCATCACGATGGCAACCGACGCCGACCTGACGCCGTACGCCTCCGTGATGACGACGGCGGCGAACCTCACGATCAACACGTCCGGTCACAAGCTCTACGTGAAGACGCTTGATCCTTGGCTCACCACGACGGTGACCGACACCGTCGGCGGGGGCGAGCTGCACGTGGTCGTTCCGGAGGGAACCCTGACCTACAATAGCCAGATCGCGCTTGCGAACAAGCTGAAGCTCGTGACGGAAGGGGATGGGCTTTTCATGTTCTCCAAAACCGGCCAGACCTACACCGGCGGCACGCAGGTAGCCTCCGGAACGCTGATGTACGACGCAGCTCCCGCCAACTGGCCATTGGGCAAAAACGGAACAAAGGATGCCAGCGCGCAGGTCGTCACCGTCGATGCCGGCGCGACGCTCGACGTCAACGGAAAGACGGGCTTCGGCTACACGACGGTGGTGTTCAACGGCGGCACTGTGAGGGGCTCCACAACGCAGTTCAACGGCGCAAAGAGTTTGACCGCCGATTCGTATCTCAACGCCACCGGCAACTTCAACATGCAAACCGCCAGCAGTCCGCTTGTCCTGAACGGACACACCCTTGAAGTCGCCATTGCCGGAGGAAAGACGCTCAAGTTCGACAACTGCCCGCCGCAGGGCCCGGGCAAGATCAAAATCACTTCTGGCGGCTACATGCAGACGGCCAACGCCGCATACGATGCGCGGAACGTGGACTTCATTGTCGGCAGCGCGTTGAATCTCGGCACCGCGCTGAGCGTACACGACTATGAGGCGGTGTTCGGTGCCAACTACAACACCGGCACGGCGGCGCTGAACGTGTATGGGACGTTCAAGCCCGGCGTCGACCACGACTATTTCTACGGCTGCACGATGCAGAATGGCTCGACGATCGACCTCTCGGCGAGGACGACGCCGCTGCCGCGTGCATCCGCTTTTACAACCGGCGACAACACGCTCAAGTTCGCCGAGGGCGTCACAGTCAACGTGGAGATCGGCGAGCGCAGTTCCGACGTCGGCACGTGCCTTGTCTCGTGGCCTTCGGGTTCTGCGCCTGAATTCTCGGTGGCCTTCGCGTTGGTGGCGAACGGCGCGGCCGTGGAGGGCAAGGCTCTTGCGGTGAAGGACGACGGCCTCTACATCAAGGCTGCAGACGAGCCCGAGTATGCGATGTGGGTCAACGACGGATGGCAGTTCTACACGAGCGGCGTACAGGACACCGAGTGGGGCGGCAACGTGACGGGCAACATGCAGGTGCGGTTCACGACCGCCGCGGAATACGACGCGATCTGCGCAGTCACGCCGGCGGTTTCACCCGCCGCGTTCGTGCTGGCCACAAACAAGTTCACGAACGCCGCAGGCGCGGCCTTCGACTTCACGAGGACGGAATCGCTTGTGGTGGGAGACGGGACGGTGTTCGACGCCAACGGCGGACTCCTCAAGCTGCCCGCCGTGCTGGCCGGCGGCATCAATGTGTTCACCGTGACGAACTCCGCAGAGCAGGTTGGTTCGCTTGAAGTTGAAGTCCCCCAGGACGCCACGACGACCGTCACGAAGATGGCGCTCACGGGCAATCTGAAATTTGTGAAGACCGGACCTGGAACCATTGTCATAAAGAAGGATCACCAGACATTCACAGGAGGTACGCAGGTTGCGGCGGGGACGTTGAAGTACGCGGCAGAGCCCGCCTACTGGCCCTTGGGCGGAAACGGAACGACGGATGTCAGCGCGCAGCTCGTCACAGTCGATGACGGGGCGACGCTCGACGTCAACGGGTATGGCGGTTTCGGTTATACGACGGTGGTGTTCAACGGCGGCACGGTGAAGGGGGCCTCGGGTCTCTTCAACTGCGCAAGGAGTCTGACCGCCGATTCGTATCTTGAAACAACTGGCGACTTCAACATGCAATACAACGATTTTACCCTGAACGGATACACACTTGAAGTCGCCATCGCGAATGCGAAGAACCTCAAGTTCCAGGACTTGTCGCCGCAGGGCCCGGGCAAGATCAAAATCACCTCCGGCGGTTGGTTTCAGACGCTTACCTCCGCCTGCGACGCGCGGACCGTGGACTTCATTGTCGGCTGCGCGCTGAATATCGGCACCGATCTGAGCGTACATGACTACGAGGTGGCGTACAACTACAACGCCAACAGCGGTACGGCGGCGCTGAATGTTTACGGTGCGTTCAAGCCGTCCGAGCACGACTACTTCTACGGCTGCACGATGCAGGACGGTTCGACGATCGACCTCTCGTCGCGGACGAACGCGCTTCCGCGCGTCTCGGCGTTCACGGGAGGCGACCACACGCTCAAGTTCGCTGACGACGCGACGGTCAAGGTCAAGCTGGGCGGATGGAAAGCCTCGACCAAGACGCCGATCGTCAGCTGGGAGACCGCTCCAGAAAATCTTGAGGGGCTCAAGTTCGTGTGCGGCGACAAAGAACGGCGTTTTTCCATCATCAAGAAAGACGACGGCCTTTACATTTACGCCGGTACTTTCATCATCGTTCGCTGACGCGACTTCGGCATCTCAGGCTAGGGCTATTGCCTTGATGATAATGATGGGCCAGACGCTGCTCATGTTGAGCGGCGCACGACCATGATCGCGGCCTGCGCCACGCCCTGGATTCGCGCGCGGATGGTGCTGGCGTAGTTGGGCTGGGAGAGGAAGCGGATGTTGCGCGCGCCCGCGTTGCGTGCGGCGAAGGTGAGGTACGATCCGGAACCGCTACGCGACTCCAGCAGGCCCTCGCGCTTCAGTTCCCTGAGCGCACGCTCAACGGTGGGGCGGCTTGCGCCGAACCTGCGCGCGAGCGTCTCCTCGCTCGTGCTAAAGCAGCTTTCTGCGCACAATCACTTTGCAGTGTTGATTTTACCATTCTGAAAATGGTATGATATTCACGCTATGAAAAAGATTGTAGTTTTGGGCTCCACGAACACCGACATGGTGATCGCCAACAAACGCATCCCCGTTCCGGGCGAGACCGTGACCGGCGGAAGTTTTGTAATGAACCCCGGCGGCAAGGGCGCGAACCAGGCCGTTGCCGTGGCGCGCCTTTCCGCGAAGAAGGGCGAATGCACGTTCATCGCAAAGGTCGGCGACGATGTTTTCGGACGCGAGACCGCAGGGCGCATGAAGAAGGACGGCATTGCCGCGCACCTCGTGGTGGATGCGAAGGAGCCGTCCGGCACGGCTCTCATCCTCGTTGACGCCAAGGGCCAGAACGTGATTTCCGTTGCGCTCGGCGCTAACGGGACTCTCTCGCCCGCCGACGTGGCGCCGTTCAAGGCGGAGATAGAGAACGCCGCCGCGCTTCTTCTCCAGCTCGAGACTCCTATCGAGACTGTCACGTGGGCGGCAAAGACTGCGCACGATGCCGGCGTGACGGTGATCCTCAATCCCGCTCCGGCGCGCAAGCTGCCCAGGGCGCTCTACGGCCTCGTCGACTGGATTACGCCGAACGAGACGGAGGCGGAGATACTAACCGGCGTGAAGGTGACCGACACGGCGAGCGCTGCGAAGGCGTCCGCGGCGTTGAAGAAGCGTGGCGTCGGCCATGTGATCATCACGATGGGGGCGAGGGGATGTTTCTGCGGCGACTGCGGAAAGATGTTCCCGGCGAAGAAGGTCAAGGCCATTGACTGCGTTGCGGCAGGCGACACCTTCAACGGCGCGTTCACGGTGGCGCTCGCCGAAGGGCAGTCCGTGGCGGATGCAATAGCCTTCGCGCAGAAGGCGTCCGCAATCTCGGTGACGCGCCGCGGCGCGCAGTCCTCTATCCCCTACCGCCGCGAACTCCACTAACCACCTAACCACCTAACCACCCAACCACCTAACAGGAAAAGCCATGTACTACTGCAGCAACTACACACTCGCCGTCGCTCTCTGCGTTGTAACGATGCTCTGCTGGGGCAGCTGGGGCAACACCCAGAAGCTTGCGGGCAAGACTTGGCGCTTTGAGCTGTTCTACTGGGACTACGTGATCGGTCTCGTTCTCTTCTCGCTTCTCGCCGGCTTCACCATGGGCTCGCTTGGCGGTGGCGCGTGGAGCTTCGCCGAGAACCTGAAGTCGAGCTCCGCGTCGCAATGGACGTGGCCGTTCCTGGGCGGCATCGTCTTCAACGCCTCTAACATCCTGCTCTCCGCCGCAATCGCGGTTGCGGGAATGTCCGTGGCGTTTCCCGTTGGCGTGGGCCTTGCGCTTGTGGGCGGAACGGTGGCGAACTGGTTCGTTGACGGCAAGGGCAACCCCTATCTCATCTGGACGGGCCTCGCCATCATCGTTGCGTCCATCATCTGCAATGCGCTCGCGTTCAAGGCGAAGCAGACTGCGTCTGGCGGCGCTTCCGATTCGTCTTCCGTCAAGAAGGGGCTTCTGCTGGCGATCTTCGCGGGCCTTCTCATGAGCTGGTTCTCGCCGCTCGTCAACCGCGTGGTCGACATGGGCTTCGCGAATGCCGCGCCCGCGGCGGGCCGCATGACGCCCTACACGGCGTTCTTCGTGTTCACGCTCGGAGTGCTTGCCTCAAACTTCGTCTTCAACACGATCATGATGAAGAAGCCGGTCTCCGGCGAGCCCGTCAACGGAGCCGACTGGTTCAAAGGCGGAATTGTCGTGCATCTCGTCGGCATACTCGGCGGCTGCATCTGGGCCACGGGAACGCTCCTTTCCTTCGTCACCGCAGGCACGGCGGGCGCCGCCATCGCGTACGCGCTCGGCCAGGGCGCTACGCTCGTCTCGGCCCTGTGGGGAATCCTCGTGTGGCGCGAGTTCAAGGGCGCGCCGAAGAAGTCAGGCGTTCTCAATTTCGCGATGATCGTTCTGTTCCTCGCCGGTCTCGCGCTTCTCGTGGCGGCCGGGCAG
>JAFUDL010000163.1 GCA_017459225.1 Kiritimatiellia bacterium | reverse complement strand
ATGGCGCCGACGTGCGCGCCATCCAGGAAATGCTGGGCCATGCGTCGATCGGCACCACTCAGATATACACCCACGTGGACCAGGCGCGCCTCGGCGCGGTTCATAGCCGCCACCATCCGCGGGCCCAAGAGCCCCCGCCAGAGGCCGCCAAGGGCTGAAAACACGGAAAAATCAAAGAAAAATCATTTTCCGTCTTGCGCAAAACGAAAAAATCCGTTATTCTATTGGCGTTGCGGGCGAAATCCGCCTTGCGCACCAATCAAGGAACGAACAAAATGGCAAAGAAAGTTGAAGTCCCTACGACTAAGAGCGGCCTGATGGCCGCCCTCGCCGAAGCCGGCGAGGTCAGCAAGAAGCAGGCTGCGGCCATCTACGAGAAGCTCATCGAGCTCGCGTACGAAGGTGCTCGTCAGAACGAGAAGGGCTGGGTCATTCCCGGTCTCGGCAAGCTCCTCATCAAGAAGCAGGGTGCCCGCACCGTGCGCAATCCGCAGACCGGCGAGGCCATCAAGAAGCCCGCGTGCAAGGTTGCGAAGTTCCGCCTCGCGAAGGCCGCGAAGGACGCGCTCGTTCCGCCGAAGGCCAAGAAGTACTTCGTGGTCTCTGCGTCGCGCAGAGAAGGCCGGCGTCCAGGTGGCGCCGGCCGTTTTTTTTGAAAAGGAGCTGGTTCTAAAATGGGAAAGATCATGTCTATGTGTGCTGCCGCAGCCGCGGCGTTGCCAATTGCCGCAATCGACCTCAAGCCTGGCGACGAACTGTCGGGATTCGTTGTGAAAGACGTCGTGTCTCTGCCGGAGGTGCAGGGACGCCTCGTGCGCATGGAGTTCGCAAAGAACGGCGCAGACCTCGTGTGGCTCGAGCGCGACGACGACAACATGACGTTCGCAATCGGCTTCCGCACGCTGCCGAGCGACGACACCGGCGTGCCGCACATCATAGAGCACTCTGTTCTCTGCGGCTCCGACAAGTATCCCGTCAAGGAGCCGTTCGTGGATCTTCTCAAGAGCTCGTTCGCCACGTTCCTCAACGCATACACGAGCTCCGACCACACGATGTATCCCGTGTGCTCGCGCAACCGCGCCGACCTCCTGAATCTCATGGACGTCTATCTCGACGCCGTCTTCCATCCCCTCAGCGTCAAGTCGCCGCTCGCCTTCAGGCAGGAGGGCTGGCACTACGAGCTCGCCTCTGCCGACGCCGAGCTGACTCGCAACGGCATCGTCTACAGCGAGATGAAGGGCGCCTTCTCCACGCCCGAGCGCCGTCTCTACCACGAGCTGCGCCGACTTCTCTATCCGCAGACTTGCTACGGCTTCGTATCGGGCGGCGATCCGGCGGCGATCCCCACTCTCGACTTCGAAGGATACAAGGCATTCTACAACCGCTTCTACCACCCGTCCAACGCGCGCATCTTCCTCGACGGTCGCATAGACCTCAAGGCCGTTCTCGCGAAGCTCCAGGGTTTCCTCGAGCCGTATCCCCGCAAGGCCGTTGACGCCGAGATCGAGTACCAGAAGCCCGTCTCCGCCGACAAGACCATGCAGTACGAGATCGGCGCCGCCGAAAGCGAGGAGGGCAAGGTGATCCTCGGCGACGCGTGGGTGTTCGGCAAGTTCGACGAGCGCGAGAAGTACATGGCCGTGGACGTGCTGACCGATGCGCTCGCCGGCTCCAACGAGGCGCCACTCAAGAAGGCGCTTCTCGCGAAGGGCCTCTGCGAGGACGTCTACATGGGCGTGGGCGGCGCAGCCCAGGTCGAGGCGTCGCTCATCGTCAAGAACGTGAAGCGGGAGAACGTGGACGAAGTGCGCCGCACCGTGCGCTCCGTCATCGCCTCGCTCGCCGAGAAGGGCCTTGACCACGCGCGCCTCGCCGCGCTGCTCGACCGCGCCGAGTTCCGCGACCGCGAGAAGGACTTCGGCGAGACGCCGCGCGGCCTCGGCTTTCTCTCCGACGCATTCGACTTCTGGCTCTACGGTGGCGATCCCGCGGACGCCTTCCGCAACGCGTCGCGCTTCGCCTCGCTTCGCTCGAAGATCGAAGCCGGCTGGTTTGAGCGGCTTCTGCGTGAGGCGTTCCTCGACAACCCTCATCACGCATCGATCACATTCGTTCCCTCGCGCACTCTCGCCGCCGAGAACGCCGCCGCCGAAAAGGCTGCGCTCGCGAAGGTGAAGGCGGGCTGGACCAAGGAGCAGCTCGACAAGGTGCTTGCCGACTGCCGCGCGCTAGAGGCGTACCAGGCCGCCCCGAACAAGCCCGAGGACGTTGCGAAGCTGCCGGTGCTCGCCGTCAAGGACGTTCCCGCGGAGGCGCCGGTGATAAAGGCCGAAGTCACGACGGTGGATGGAACCACCGTTGTGCGCCCTCACACGCAGGCGAACGGCGTGGTGCATGCGGAGCTCGCGTTTTCGCTTGCGGACCTTACTCTCGAGGAGCTGGCCGACATGCCGATGCTCGCCGCTGTTCTGGGCAACCTCGCCACGGAGAAGCACTCGATCGAGGCTCTTCGCTCCGCGATCGACGGAAAGCTCGGCAGGTTCACGGCGGGCGCCATGGCGGCCGCAAGAGGCGACGAGGCGTCGCCGTATCTGGAAGTGGACGTCTCGGCGCTTGAGGCAAAGTGGGCGGACGTTGTGCGCCTCGTGCCGGAGGTGCTGCGCGAGACGTCGTTTGCCGACACCAACGCCGT
>JAFUDL010000162.1 GCA_017459225.1 Kiritimatiellia bacterium | reverse complement strand
TTGACCATGCCGATGGCGGCTTCGTCGGCGATGATGCCGGCGATGGACTCGGCGGGCGTGTCGCCAGGAACGGCGATCATGTCGAGCCCGACGGAGCAGACGCAAGTCATCGCCTCGAGCTTCTCGATCGTGAGCGCGCCTGCGTTCACCGCGTCGATCATGCCCTGGTCTTCGGAGACCGGTATGAACGCGCCCGAGAGGCCGCCCACGTAGGAGCTCGCCATCACGCCGCCCTTCTTCACCTGGTCGTTGAGGAGCGCAAGCGCGGCGGTGGTGCCGGGCGCGCCTGGATGCTCGAGGCCGATCTCCCGCAGGATGTCCGCCACCGAGTCGCCCACTGCGGGCGTGGGGGCGAGGGAGAGGTCGATGATTCCGAAGGGCACGCCAAGGCGGCGCGCAGCCTCCTGGGCGACGAGCTGGCCCACGCGCGTTATCTTGAAAGCGGTGCGCTTGATCGTCTCGCAGAGGGTCTCGAAGTCGGCGCCGGGAATCTGCTCGAGCGCGTACTTGACCACGCCCGGGCCCGACACGCCAACGTTCACCACCACGTCGCCTTCCGTCACGCCGTGGAACGCGCCCGCCATGAACGGGTTGTCGTCGGGCGCGTTGCAAAGCACCACGAGCTTCGCGCATCCGATCGAGTCGCGTTCCTTCGTGCGTTCAGCGGTGGCCTTCACGATCTCGCCCATCAGGCGCACGGCGTCCATGTCGATGCCGGTCTTGGTGGATCCCACGTTCACGCTGGAGCAGATCCGCTCCGTCACGGCGAGCGCCTCGGGAATGGAGCGAATGAGAAGCTCGTCGGCGGGCGTCATGCCCTTCGAGACGACGGCCGAGTAGCCGCCGAGGAAGTTGACGCCGAGTTCGCACGCGGCATCGTCGAGCGTGCGCGCTATCTGCACGAAGTCCTCGGGCGAGCTGCAGCAGGAGGCGCCGACAATGGAGATCGGCGTCACCGAAATGCGCTTGTTGACGATTGGGATGCCGAAGTCGCAGGCGATGTCCTCGCCCGTCTTCACGAGCGAACCTGCGTAGCGCATGAGCTTCTCACGGACGGCGCGGCACGTGGCGGCCACGTCGCCCGACGCGCAGTCAAGAAGCGATATGCCCATCGTAATCGTGCGCACGTCCAGATTCTCGTTCTGGATCATGCGGTTCGTCTCGATCACCTCTGAGATGTTGATCATGGCTAGACCCGGTGCATCTTCTCGAATATCTCGGCCTTCTGGCAGCGTATCTCAAGGCCCATCTCCTCGCCGATGGCGTTGAGGGCGCCGGCGATCTCGGCGAAGGGCTTTTCCGTCTGCGCAGTGTCGACGATCATCATCATGTTGAAGAAACCCTGCACGATCGTCTGCGAGATGTCGCACACGTTTATTCCGTTCCCGGCGAGGTAGGTGCAGATGCGGGCGAGAATGCCCACCGTGTCCTTGCCGACTACTGTGATCACTACTTTGTTCATGGCCATGATATTATACCACAAAATCCGACGCGCAGATGAGCTGCGGCGGCGAATGTGGTATAATATCGCCGTGTAGCACAAATCTTTTCGCAATAGTCGAATAGGAGACTGAACATGAAGACGACAATGACGATTCTATCCGCTTTCGCCGCAGTGGCCGCGCTCGCCGCGGAGCCAGAACCGAAGAACGTTCCAGAGCTCATGACCACGAAGTCCGGCGAAAAGGTGACGAGCGTTGAGACGTGGGAGAAGGTGCGCAGACCGGAGCTGATGGAGATTTTCCTCGAGAACGAGTACGGCAGACGCCCGGTGGAGCGTCCCGATTCGCTTTCGTTCGAGACGGCCGAGCCAGACAAGCTGATGATGGACGGCAAGGCCATACGCAAGCGCATTAGAGTTTCATGGAAGGGGCCGCTCGCCTCCCAGAGCTTCGTCTTCACCGCGTTCATCCCCGTGACGGCGAAGGAGCGTCCCGCACCAGGCTTCATCCTCATCTGTAACCGCCCCGCCGCCGCGAACATCGACCCGGAGCGCGTCAACAAGAGCGAGTTCTGGCCCGCCGAGGAGATTGTTGCGCGCGGCTACGCGGCGCTCGCCTTCTGGAACGGCGACGTTGCGCCGGACGACGCGAAAGGCAAGTGCTCGAAGGGCGTGCACGCCTGCTGGGCGAAGAAGCGCACCGCGAACAGCTGGGGCGCGCTCTCGGCGTGGGCGTGGGGCGCGAGCCGCGTTCTCGACTGGGTGGAGACAGAGCCGCTCTTGGACGCGAAGCACTTCGGCGTCGTAGGGCACTCGCGCGGCGGGAAAACGGCTCTGCTCGCTGGCGCGCTCGACACGCGTTTCGCGATGGCCTGCGTGAACGACTCGGGCTGCAGCGGCGCGAAGCTCAACCACATAGAACTCCCGAAGTCCGAATCCATAGACCGCATCACAAAAACATTCCCGCACTGGTTCTGCCTGAACTACAGGAAATTCGCCGGCAAGGAGTTCGAGATGGACTTCGACCAGCACATGCTCGTGGCGCTCGTAGCGCCGCGCGCCGTGGCGATCGCCTCCGCGAGCAAGGACAGCTGGGCCGGACAGCGTGGCGAATACTACAGCGCCGTCTTCGCCTCGCCCGCGTGGGAGCTCTACGGCAAGAAGGGACTCGTCTCCAGCGGTTTCCCGAAACCCGACGAGGCCCGCCAGGAAGGCACCGTATCATACCACTTCCGCCCCGGCATCCACAATCTCACCCTTCACGACTGGAACCGCTACATGGACTTCGCCGACCGCCTCGGCTGGAAGCGGCCTTAACCATTCTGATTCCTTTGGCCCTCAATCAGTCGGCGGGGTGGAAGGCCGTGTCGTCGGTCAGCACCAGCACGTCGATCTTCGCGCCGTCTTCGCGCGTATGGAGCGTCAACACCACAGGCCCCTTCGGCAACACCACGTCCACCGGAAATTCGCGCCATCTCCAGATGGGTCCCGAGCCAAGATGCCAGTCTGTTCGCGGCAGCACGATATCGCCTCGCGTGCCGATGCGCGTGTATAGCCCGGCATTCGCAGAGACGAAAAACGAGTCGTCGTCGGGGGTCGGCGCGAGAACACGTCCCCACAGGCGGTATGTGCCTGGATCCTTCACCTGCAGCTGCCACGAGACACTGCCATGTCCGCTGCCGCGTCCGCCAGCCTCGCCCGGGGTCCACACGTATGCCCCGCCGCGCGCCGTGGCGTCCTTGCCTATGCACATCTTGGGCTTCACCGCGCCTCTCTCGGCCTCCCAGCGGGCGGGACGCATCCCCTGCACCACGATGCGGTTTGAGTCCATCTCCTTCTTGACTCGCGCCAGTTCCTCACGATACGCCGCGAGGCCAGGCACGTCGCCGAGAATCTCTCTGCCGATGTCGCGTCCATCAACTGCAAGCACAGCCTCCTGCTGCTGCGGCACCATCCTCTCGGGCGTGAGGAACGGCGCGGCGGCGGCGATGGCGAGCGGACCTTCCATTCCGCGCACGCCCACTTCAACTCGCCCGGCGTTTGTACCTGCTGTGGCGGTCGACGCGCGGAAGTCGGCGCAGAACGTGGCGAACGCCGACGCATCTGCGGCATCGTCCGCCACGCGCACCCAGAACGCCGCTCCGGGAGCTGGAGCGTTGGACGCATCGAGTCCCCACGCGTCATGATGCGCCACTGTGATGCGGAACGCGCGCACATCGGCTGCGCCATCGCGCACAAGCGCAACTCGCGCCTTACCGCTGCGAACGTCGCGGGTCCAGGGGACGCGTACCGCGCACGCGCCTGCACCAAGGCGCACGAACACCGCGTCGTTCGGACCCAGCTCGTGGGCGAACGGCGGCGCGTCTCCCGTCACTGGCACGCGCGTATCGTTGACCAGCACTTCGTCGACATCGCAAGGAAAGACGAAGTGCGACTCTAGAGTCGGCGTCTCGGGCGGGATGTCTCCGGCGCGATACAGCACGAGCCCTAGCGCGTCGCGTCCACGCTGCACGCCTGCCCAGAACGGCCTTAGATGGAGCGTCTTCTGGTGCGGTCCATTTCCCTCGGGTATCTTCTTGCGCCCGTAGGGATCGCGCCGTCCGTCCGCGATGAAGTAGGCGCGGGGGATGCGTTTTTCCGAAGCGAAGTCCACAGCGAGCGGAATGTCCATGTTCCAGTAGTTCGCGCCCGCTATGCCGAGCGAGACGTTCCTGCCCGTCCATTGCACGCGCACTTTCTCGGGCTCCTCGCCCCACATCGCCACGACAGTGCGCGGCGTGCGCGAAGCTAGTTCGCGGATGGCGGCGTCGGGGCGCCACGAGGAGAGCTCAAGCGCAAGAGGCGGCATTTCGGACTTGCCTTCGAGCGGCGCGGCGAGACCCGCCGCGCGCATGTACTGAGCAATGGCGCCAAGGCCGAACAGGTAGTCGTAGTCACGGCTGTGTGCGCCGGCGAGGCGTCCGGAAGGCGTGAACGACGACGCGGCGACATCGCTCCAGAATAGCCGCAGCAGACGCTCCGCGCGGTCGATCACGCCCTTGTCGCGCGCAAACTGGCGCAGACGGTGGAGGCAGTTGATGTCCACGGCCGTGTAGGCGGGGCTCGAGTATTCGCATACGCCGCAGATCGCCGTGTTGAGAATGAACTCGTCGAGGCGCTTCACGCCTGCCTCAAAGGCGTCGGCACGACCGTACGCCTCGCCGAGAAGCACGAGGTTGACGGCGTTCATGATGGCGATGTTCGTGTAGGAGCTGCGCACGCGGTGGTTGAGGCAGCCCTGGATGGCGAGTTCGCAGAGACGGTCGAACTTTGCAAGCTGGGCGGGCGTGAGGCGATTGCGGTAGTCGCGCGCGATGAGCGCACCCTCCTGCATGCAGAAGTCAACTGCATTGTAGTCCATCACAAAGCCGTCGCGCACATACCAGCGGAAGTTGCCGTAAGCGCGCGAGGCCGGGTCGCGGTCCTGCAGCTCGGTTGCCGTGTCGAATAGCACGTCGAGCTTGTCGAGGCCGACATCCGCGCGCAGGAGGTTGTATGCGCCGGCGAAGAGTCCCACGCTCGAGAGGGTCCGGTCGCGCCGTTCGGCCTGCTGCACGATTCCCCTTAGCGTTCCCGCCGCACGGACCTGCGCTTCTTCCACACCAAAGCTCGCAACGCCCAAAAGGGCCGCCGCAATCGCCGTTGCCGCCTTCAGAATTCCTCTATTCATGCTCTCCTTTCGCGATCTCTCGCGCTCGTTGCGAATGATTATACCACAGCGGATGAAGGCATGAAAGAGGAATATGTAAGCTAGTGCCTTGTGCTTAGTGGTTAGTGGCTAGTGTCTAGTGCTTAGTGGCTAGTGTGTGTCACAATCCCACGATGCCGCTCCAGCCTGGGAAGTTGTTCGCAGGCGATGGCGCGAAGTACAGATGTACGTCGCCCGTGAACGAGTCGGCGTCAGCAGCCGATGTTGGTATCACAACCGTCGAGCACGCAGTTTTGTAGTACACCTTCACCGTCTTCTTCGTTTTCGGGTCCTTTTTCGTCTTGCCCGTGTCAAACGTCAAGGTGGCAGTAACGGCACCAGCAGTCGAAATCATGAGCGAGAGAGACGACTCAACAGGAAGGGCGTCACCCACACCCTCTCCGTCTGATCCCGAGATCGTAAACGTCCTGTAGGCGAGAGTCTTCTTGCCAGACTTCGTGGTGAAGAGTTTCTTGCCCAGCGCCTTGTATTCCGCTCGTCCCCAGATGTTCTGCCACACCTCGATTGTAGAGCCGCCCTCCTCCGTCATCGTAGCGACTCCGCGGGCCGGAACGGCCGAGACATCCGGGACGACCGGGACTTGAGATACGGCAAATTGGAAAGTCCTCGTTACGTACTTCGTCACGGTCGTCTTGCCGCTCTTCACCTTGTACGCATATTTCGCAACAACGTTGGAGCAGATGTATTCTTGGTAGAGGCACGCATCCCGCGTACCCGAATTCATCGCCGTATAGCTTGCCGCGCTGAATGTCCAGTTCGTGCCATTCTCCTGGAACTTGCCGCTGATCTTACCGACCGACGACACCGTAATCGTGGCGAGACCATTCGTCGTATAGCCCGACAACAAATCCTCCCCTGAGCCAGGGGAAGTGGTCGCAAGACCGGAGGGGCATGTCACAACCCCGTTGAACGTGCCCTTCGCCCATGCGGGAAGACCATCCACCTTCAATGCGAGGCGCTGCCGCACGGTCTTACCATTCAGCGTCGCCGTGACGGTGACGAGATACGTACCCGCCTTCGTGGTGAAACCCGTAAAGGCATAAGCCACACACCCCTCTGGTAGGGCGCGCTCGCCGAGCGCGCCGCCATCCAATTTCGCCAATGTGATTCCCGCCGGCAGCCCGCTCGCCGTCACCTTCGCACCTTCTGTGACGCTGAACGAGAGAAGCTCGCCATACTTCAATCCCACAGTGCCGCTTTCGACCACACCTCCCCTGTCGTTGAATCCAAGCGACAGCTCGGCATCGTTCGCAATGACCTTCCAGAGAATCTGCGCCGTCTTCGCGACTGTAGTCTTGCCGTTCTTCACGCTCTTCGTGAACGTTACCACATACGTGCCCGCCTTGGTGGGCATTCCCACGATTATCTGGCCAAGCAGCGGGACGCCGGGCGGAAGTCCGGTCACCTTTGTGAACTTGCCCGCGACGGCATAGACATCCGCCGTCAGGTCCCAAGCGAAAGGTACGTACGCCATTGTCGTGAGGTTCGTGAACGAATCACCGAACATCGCCGCGTCAACCGCCTTCGGTGTCACGAGAACGCGGTACTTCATCGTCTCGTAGAATGAGCCCTTCTTCTTTTTCGCGGTGATCGTGAAGAGACCCGCCTTCGTGGTCTTGCCGTACACAGAGTACGGTAGCGCATTTGTGGTCACGACAGTTTTTTTGCCGACCTTCATTTTCGTAGTCACGAGCTTCGGCGTGTACTTGAGGCCCGTCGGCAATCCAGTCACTGTCCAACCGTTAGTGACGCCGGGCAGGTAGAACTGCTCGTTCAGGGATGTTCCAAGCGCGAGGTCGTCAAGCTCCGTCACCTTCTGCGCCAGCACTTCCACGGGGAGCGGCTCCGTGACAGTCGTGCCATTGGCAGTGATCATAAGGTACGGTGGATTCGTGTAGAAGTCCAATGCCGCTGTCGGCACGCCTTCAATCCACCACTCGCACTTCGCTTGTTTCACCACTACGGTCTTCGTCGTCTTGCCGCTCTTCACCTTCTTCGTGACGGCTGCGTTGCTCTTGAGCTGCAGCCCTGAGGGCAGTCCCTTCGCCACCACGTTGTACGGCGTTCCGTTCGTCGGCACGTCGTACCCCATCTCCACAAGCGTCATCTTGAAATACTCGCCAACCTTCAACTCCTTCGACACATCTTCCGCCTGATGCCGTGCAGCCGCTCTGCCCATCATCGCGATGCGCAAGCCGATAGGCATGGCATGTACACAGCTAGCGGCAACGCCCGCCAGACACAGCATAAGCAAATAGCAAATCCGTCTCATGGCAGTCCCCACGTTTTTACTGTAGCGTCTCCAGCTCTTCACGCGAGACGAGGAATGTGTTCGTGTCCACTCGCGTGATAGTGATGATATGCTGCGACTTGCTAGGTATCTTCAACGGCTGCGCGCCCTTGAATGTCTTGTAGATATTTCCGGCGGGCAGTGACAACGTAACCTCGCTCTCGGCGACATTGTTGATGTAAAGCACGCAGTCAAACACCTTGCCTTCCTTCAGCACGAACTCGTCAATCGCGCAGTCGCAATCAACCGTCACAGAAGTAATCGCACGATCCTTCACCGCGTCCGACAATTCGTATCGCGTATCCACATTGGCGCTCGTACTACCACCAGAACCGCTCCCTGATCCGCCACCACCCGACGAAGAACCACCACCCGACGAAGAACCACCACCCGACGAAGAACCACCACCCGAAGAACCACTGCCCGCCCCGGAACCATCCGAATAGACGATTCCTCTGTCACACCAGCTGTCGGGCAAAGTTGTTGAAGCATCGTTTGACCACCCTATGCTTCCAGGCTGTACGGTCACTTCCAGCCGTCGAGGAGTTCCAAGCAATACATCAATTCCTTTATCTGGCGCATCTCCTTCAAACACCAAACTGGTCAACGATGCACAATCCATGAAAGCACCCTCGCCTATTCGCGTCACACTCGCTGGAATAGTAACTGATTGCAGATTCTTGCAATCGGCAAACGCTGAACCGGCTATAAGCGTGGTTCCTGAAGCCACAACAATGTTTGTTAACATTGTTGTGCAGGGACATTGTATAACCGTACCCGAATATGTACTACCAGAATATTCTGGCAATGAATCACAACCAAAAATAGCAGAAACTCCACTAGTGCGTTTAAGAATTATACCGTTATATGAAGAACCCGAGTAATAATAGCCACTATCTGTCGATGCCAGAGCGCTTATACATTGAGGAACTGTTGCGTTCTTCAAGTTATTACAATAAGCAAATGCTCCCAATCCAACATACTTAACACTATTGGGAATGTCTACAGTTGTCAGACCATCACAGTACGCAAAAGCGTATTCACCAATATTCGTCACACTTCCAGGGATTGTAATGCGAGTAAGATCTGAACAGCCTGCAAATGAGTAATCACCTATCACCGTTACAGTCTCCGGAATATCAACGCTCCCAGTCTCACAGTGGAGCAGAATTTTGCCGTCTTTTGACAAAAGCATTCCGCTTAAGGACTTGTAGCTTTCATTTTCCTCGCTCACTTGAACCGATAACTTTCCACAAATGCCAAAAGCCCCATTACCGATATCAGTCACACTTTTGGGAATCTCCAAGCTTGTCAAGCTCCGACACTCGCGGAACGCATATTCGCCGATGTACGTTACACCGCTAGGAATTGCGACATTTGCCAATTTACCACATCCATCAAAAGCGCGATCACCTATTCGCGTCACGCTTTCCGGAATTACCACATTCACAAGATCTGTACAACCCGTGAAAGCCTGATCACTAATGCTCGTCACATCCCCATGCATGACAACATTAGTGATTGACTGGTAGGTGGCCGGGAAGACTGACGACAAACTTCTATCAACAATGCATTGCGGAATCGTCAAACTTCTCAGGCCGTTACAACCATAGAAGGTTCCATCGCTTATGTACGTCACGCCATCGGGAATCACGATACTAGTCAGACTACTACAACCCGAGAATGCTCCACTGCCTATGCTCATTACGCTATCTGGAATTGTGATACTGGCTAGACTGCGACACTCATAGAAAGCTCTATCACCTATGCTCGTCACACCATCAGGAATAACAACATTTACGAGATCTGTACAACCCGCAAAAGCCTGATAACTAATGCTCGTCACATCCCCAAGTATGACAACATTAGTGATTGACTGGTAGGAGGCCGGGAAGACTGACGACAAACTTCTATCAACAATGCATTGCGGAATCGTCAAACTTCTCAGGCCGTTACAACCATAGAAGGTTCCGTCGCTTATGTACGTCACGCCATCGGGAATCACGATACTAGTCAGACTACTGCAACCAGAAAAAGCTTCACTGTCTATGTCCGTTACGCTATCTGGAATTGTGATACTGGCTAGACTGCGACACCCATAGAAAGCTCCCCACCCTATGCTAGTCACACTATCCGGTATCGTTACACTTGTCAACCCGCTACAGCCATCGAACGCACACTCTTCAATACGCGTTATTTGTTTTCCACCAAATCTAGATGGTATAACTATCGCTCCCTCTGGCCGAGGTAAGATGCAAGGAGCGAACGAACCACTATCTTCATCGAATGGGCCGCAGATCGTCGCTCCATCATCATCATTAACTTGATACGTCCATGTGTAGCCAGTCTCTGGATCAATCCACGTGTCAGCCCGCGCGGCAAGCGTCGCGCATGTCGCAAGAAGAACAGCAAGCAGTTTCCTCGTCATTTGATGGTTCCTTTCAAAGTGTTTTCGAGGTTTCTAGATTCCTAGATGTCTAGGTTTCTAGGCGTCTAGATTTCTAGGCATCTAGAAGTCTAGAAGTCTAGGTTTCTAGATTTCTAAATTTCCTCGGCAAAGATTGTACCACATTCTCCGCTGGAGCGGCAAGCCTGTGGTAGCGCGAATGATTATTTCCAGCTCTCTCATCGTTGTTTCCCGTTTCAAAGTGGCCTCTAGACTTCTAGATTCCTAGATTTCTAGAATTCTAGACGTCTAGGTTTCTAGCCTTCTAGAATTCTAGGCTTCTAGGCTTCTAGTTTCCTTGACTTCTAGTCTTGCCCTCCAGCTTGGCCTTCAAAACGGCGTTTTCGGCTTCGAGGCGGGCGATGCGAGCCTTGAGCGACGCAATCTCCTCGTTCTGGGTCTGGCGGCGGCCGAGTCGGGCGGCGGTCATGCGCTCGCGGATACCGCCGTTCTCTTCGAAGTCCTTCTGTTTCTTCGTCAACGTGGTGGACAGCATCTTGTCCACCATGTGGCACAGCGTCACGGCACAGTTCGCCGTCTCCTCGTCGCTCCACAATGCGAAGTGCGGCTCGTAGTCGGGCAGGTCGTTATGCGCGCGGCAGTAGGCGAGCAGAGCGTCGTATCGAGGATGGCCCGCCTCCCAGCGGGTCAGGTGGTGGGAAGCGAGATAGTCGAGGTAATCCTCCTTCAGCTCCTTGATGCTGGCCCGCGCGACGTTCAGCAGCTTCAGTTCCATTTCGGTCGAGGTCACACCATCGGCCAATCCCTCGACGATGTTCTGCTTGCCGCTCCGCGCGGCCTGCACCATCTGGTCCACCGTGCGGTCGCCAAACTTTGGAAGGAACCGCCGGCAGAATACAACCGTCATCTGATAGAGCACAACGCTCTTTCGGTAGTAGAATAGGTCTTCCCACTTGGTCTGGTTCTTCAAGATCGGCATGTCAAGGTTCCTTTGATAATAGGATTCTATGTCTCTAGACGCCTAGAATTCTAGACGTCTAGGGTTTCTAATGTTGCCAATGTGGAAGTGTTGCCATTGCCAATCCCAATTTCCAATTAAAAGACGTTTGAAGTGGACAGAATTGGAAATTGGCAACACTGGAATTGGCAACATTTTCACATTGGCAACAATAAACACGGTATTCGGCTGACCGGCCGCTCACCCGGATGGCACTACGAAATGAGAAGCCACAGCAAAGCTAACATTGTTCATCACTTCACATCAACGAGCTTCGAGTGTTCCCTGCCGTCGGCGTCCTTCCATGTGATGCGGTACTTGCCGCGGAAGCCGCGGAACGCCACCTTGCCGCCCTGCGCCTTCACCGAGGTCTTGGTTCTCCACTCGCGGTTCAGGAGGTCGTCCATCGCGTAGTAGGCGGTCTTAGGCTTCATGTCGCGCGTGAAGAGTCCGCTCATGGAAGGCTCGCCTGGCGCGCCGCAGTCGTCCACGACGTTCCACCAAGTGATGCCGATCATCTTCTCCACCGAGAACCATGCGCGGTACATGTTGCGCGTGATTATCGCCTGCGCCATCTGTCCCTTAGGCGTGAGGTCGGGCGCGGTGATGGTGATCTCGGAGAGTATTATCGGCAGTCCAGCCGCAGAGGCGTTGCGGAAGCGCTTGGCCACGCCCTCGGGCGTGAGATGGGCCGGACCCTTCCCCGCCATGATCTTCAGGCTCTCCTTCGGGTCGAAGAGATGCATCTGCGAGCCGATCGAGTTGACGCGCGCGCCGTGCGCCATAAGGTCCTTCGCCTGGCTGGCCACAATGGCGCTAGATGCGTAGTCGTTCAGGTTGAACCACGCCGTCTTCGGCATGTACTTCCCCGCCCACTGGAACGCCTTGAAGGCGTAGTCCGTAGGCATGGGGCCATAGTGGCTGCCGTCGAACGGACGATTGCGCACGGCCTTGTCGCCGAATCTGTGGAAGTCTGTGGCGCTCTCGTTCACAACGTCCCATGAGTCCACGCGGCTGCCGTAGCGCGCCGCGATGTCGCGGATGCGCTTCTCGTAGAAGTCGTTCTGCGCCTTTAGGAAGCTGGGCACGAGACGCGCGATCTCCTCGCCCTTGAGTTTGCCGTAGATGTCGCTCCACGCCTTGCACCATTCCTTTTCCTTGACGTTCTTCAGGCCGGCGGGCAGTTTCGCGTCCCACACCGGCACCTTCACGCCAGTCGCCGCCTCAAGCGCGCGCTTCTCGGATTCGGGGCAGAACGTGTCCCACAGCCAGTTCGGCGTCATCCACGCGTTGTTGCCCCACACCAGCGGATGGCCGTGGATGCGCACGCCGCGCGACTCGAGGTACGCGATCACGGGATCGGTTGGCGGACGCCTCCAGTGCGGCTGCGTCTTAGGGCTCTTGCATTCGTTCCAGAACGCCTCCGTGTCCTCGGCCGCCTCCTCGAAGCGCGGCTTCAGCGGCTCTCGCTCGAAAGTGCGCCAGTAGAACGCGACGGTGGCGGAGTTGAAGAGCGACTTGCCGGGCGCGATTTGAGATGCGTACAGCTCCTTGTAGCGGGCGTTGCGCTCGCTCGTGCCAAGCTGGTTGAAGTTGAAGATGTGGGCGCCGAAGAAGAAGGCATGCGTCATCTGCTCCACCGCCACATCGGTTCCGTCTGGCGCGGCGACATCGACGGAGGCGTCGGCCTTGCGGTACTTCTCGATGTCGGCGTCCATCTTCGCCAGCGCCTCGGGCGTCCAGATCTTCCAGTACGCATCGCTCATCACGGAGCAGTCGGGCGTAAAGTCGGCCAGCGCCGCGCCGACCGTCGCGCAGACGGCGCAGAATACCATTCCTGACTTTCTCATGTCATCATTCCTTTCTGTGCTTTTCTTCAGGGAGCTCACGCAATCGTGTTATCATTACATCGCGGACATTTTATCAAACCCCATTCCCTCAGTCAATGTCACCGCCAATCGTCCGATTGCCTTCAGTTGCCGTGCGCAACGCTGGTCTCGGCAGACGCAGATTCGATGATCGCGGAGAAACCGCCGTTTGCTGCGGCATGGACCGTGAGTGAATCCGATGCGTCGCGCCTGAGCGTCTCGCACGTCACTTCCGCACAAGGTTTCGCGTTGTCGGGATCGGCGTCGCGGAACAGCCTCACCTTCAGCACGCCCTTCCCGGCGAACGCGAGCGGCACCGAGAAGAGCCGCTTCTCGTTGGCGTTCAGAGCGCCGACGTACCAGCGCTTCCCTATGCGGCGCGCCACGACGGCGAACTCGCCGATTTTCCCCTGGAGGAAACGCGTCTCGTCGAACGTCGTCGGAATCTCGCGCCAGAAGTCGAGCGCGGGATCCTGTTCCTTGATCTGGCCGGGCTGCTGGTACCAGAAGAGAAACTGCAAGCCGCTCGAATAGACGCAGGGCAGCGCCAGCTGGTGGGCAAGCGTGTTCTTGACGCGACTGTAGTTCCAGCATGGGGTGTAGTCTCCAGGCCCGTCGAGGAAGCGCGTGAAAGGCAGCGCGGCGTTGTGCGAGGCGTTGGGCATCTCCTCGTTGCCGTAGATGCCCTCGACCGTAAGCACGTTGGGATACGTCTTCTGGATGCCAGTGAGACGGTACTCGTCATGGATGTCCACCAGCAGACGACGTTCCGCAGCGGCCTTTATCGAATCGAGCACCCATTTGCGTACAACCTGCCCGCCCACCTTCACGAACCCGTTCTGGACGCCCTTCACGCCCCACGAGACTAGAAGTTCAACTATGGCATCGCGGTTCTTGTGGAGCGGGATGTCGTTCACATAGAGGAG